>NZ_JBYUWC010000019.1:0-107095 GCF_058137865.1 Erwinia sp. 009765445 | reverse complement strand
AACTGACGAGAATTATCTGGCGTGTGCTGACAGATGGGGTTGATTTTAATATGCAGAAGGCCGTTGCGATGAATTAGCTAAAAACAGCAATTTACAGAAACTTATTTAACTGAGTTTGCAGGCACTGATGAGAAAACGGCTACCGTCCCTGTAACAGCCTGAAGTTGACCTGGGTAATCATATACCGGTGTAGTGATAAGGAAACAGGGCTCGGATAACATCATGGCGCGGGTAAATTAACCCACTAACGACGCCGGATATATGGTCGCAAACCGTATCGAACCAGTACTTGTAACACCCGGGGCGTCCATATATGGTCGGACTGTTCGCGCCACTGGTGGGTGGCCTGCTTGCCTGCTGGATGCTCAGCGCCAGCGGGCGCGCCAGCTTCCGTTTTTTCTCCATCTGGGTGATCTCCGAAGGCATCGGCATGCTGGCACTGGGTCCGGTCTGCCTGCTGTGGCAGCGGGACTATCTGCGTAAAGCCATCAACCAGAATCAGCTGTTTGAAACCCTGCTGACGCTGCTGAGCACGGTGGTGTGTTACTGCGTACTGCGCTATCTACCCTTGCCTTTCACCTTTGTGATGGTCGTCCTGTTCTACAGCGCAGTCCGGCTGCCGCGTCTTGAGGCGTTTATTGTCTTCCTCGCCACGCTCTCCATGATGATGCTGATGCTGGCGTTGAATCTGCTGGATATGAGTTCTGAAAATGGCGGCGTGGTCACTAATATCCCCTGGCTGCCGTTTCTGCTGGCAATTATCCCCAGCCATATGATGAGGAAATTGATGAAGTCAGTTTCCGCGCCGGACTGCACGATGACGATCTGATGGCCGCACTGGATCGCAAACTGGTGGTGGAGTTCTTCCAGCAATACGCTGCTGGTGTGATCGGCAAAGAACTGACTGTGATCCTGACACTCTCTGCTGCCGGTTTGCACGATGAGAGTTTTATTGCTGAAACGACAGCACTAAGCGGGCGCCAACCTGCCAGGGAAATGGTTGTATTTCTCGCTGCCGTCAGAGGCCCTGCTGAATGCGGATGAACAGACGCGACGAAACGTTGAGCACCTGCGGGAAAGTGGCTGTGGCATTGTGCTGAACAACTTTGGCCGCAATCTGGATGCCTTTAACCAGCTCCCCGTCGAACTGATTGACTATCTGATCCTGAGTCACGACCTGATTGCCAACGTCCACTGCAACCTGATGGATGAAATGATGGTGTCCATCCTGCAGGGTCACGCTCAGCGCCTGAATATCGCCACACTGGCTGGCCCGACCGAACTCCCTGTGGCGCTGACCACCCTCTCCACCATTGGCGTGGACAGCGTCTGGGGCGGAGCAATCGCCGACAGGCAGCCGCTCAGCGCGCTGCTGAACAACAGTTACTTTGCGATAAAATAGCGCAAGGTTCTTGCTCTCTTTTCGGGCCTGGGCTAAAGTCGCCCCCTTTTTTTCATAGCCAGTTGAGGGGGACGAATGTTTATCGGCTTTGATTACGGTACGGCAAACTGCTCGGTAGCCATTATGAGCGAAGGCATGCCAGCACTGCTGCCGCTGGAAAACGGTTCCACATTACTGCCCTCTATGCTGTGTGCTCCGACCCGCGATTCGGTCAGCGAGTGGCTGTTCCGTCACCACCAGGTGCCCACGCCGGATGCGGATACCCAGGCGATCCTACGTCGGGCCATCACACTCAACCGGGAAGAAGATATTGAAGTCATGCCAGCCAGCGTGCAGTTCGGTCTGGCCTCACTGGCTCACTATATGGCCGATCCGGAAGACGTCTGGTTCGTCAAATCCCCGAAATCCTTTCTCGGTGCCAGCGGCCTGAAGCCGCAGCAGGTGGCGTTTTTTGAGGATCTGGTCTGCGCGATGATGTTGCATATCCGCCAGACAGCAGAACAGCAGTTAAATGACAGCATCACCCAGGCGGTGATTGGCCGCCCAATCAACTTCCAGGGGCTGGGTGGCGATGAAGCCAACCGCCAGGCGCAGGGCATCCTGGCCCGCGCGGCCAGCCGTGCAGGATTTAAAGAAGTGGCGTTCCAGTTTGAACCGGTTGCTGCCGGACTGGATTATGAAGCGACCCTGCAGGCGGAGACGCGCGTGCTGGTTGTGGATATCGGCGGGGGAACCACCGACTGCTCGATGCTGCTGATGGGCCCGCAATGGCAGGATAAATCTGACCGCAACGGCAGCCTGTTGGGGCACAGCGGCTGCCGCGTGGGCGGAAACGATCTGGATATTATGCTGGCCTTTAAAGAGCTTATGCCGCTGCTGGGCCTGGGTGGCGCAACGGAGAAAGGTATCGCCCTGCCCGCGCTGCCTTGGTGGAACGCCGTGGCGATCAACGACGTTCCGGCACAGAGCGACTTCTACGCGACCACCAGCCGCAAGCTGATTCAGGATTTGATCCGCGACGCGCAGGAGCCGGAGAAGGTGAAGCGCCTGCTGAAAGTCTGGCAGCAGCGCCTGAGCTATCGTCTGGTCCGTGCGGCGGAAGAGAGCAAGATTGCGCTGTCTGAACAGCCGCAGACGCTTTCCTCGCTGAACTTTATTGAGCAGTCGCTGGCAACGGAAATCACCGTGGATACGCTGAAAGCCGCAATTGCGCAGCCGCTGGAAAGAATTCAGGAGCAGGTAAAACTGGCGCTGGACGAGAGTGGCACCCGGCCGGATGTGATCTATCTGACTGGCGGCAGCGCCCGCTCGCCGGTTCTGCGACAGGCGCTGCAACAGCAGTTGCCTGATATCCCGCTGACCAGTGGCGATGACTTTGGTTCCGTCACCGCCGGTCTGGCCCGCTGGGCTCAGGTGATGTTCCGCTGATAAAGCCCTTATTCAGCGGCTGACCCACTGAAGTTAGCCTGATTCAGTAACTACTGGCTTCCGACAGCTCGCGGATGTCATCATCACTGAGCTTCAGCGTGGCGGCTTTAGTCAGCTCATCGAGCTGCACCAGTGAAGTCACGCTGACGATAGGTGCGGTGATGCTCGGGCGGGCAATCTGCCAGGCCAGCGCAACCTGTGTTGGCGTGGCGTTATTCGCCTGAGCAACCTGATCAAGCGCTTCCAGAATACTCAGCCCACGCTTGTTCAGGTACTTCTGCACCACGCCGTCACCCCGCTTACTTTTGCTGGCATCTTCCGGCTTGCGGTATTTACCGCTGAGAAAGCCACTGGCAAGAGAGTAGTAGTTAATCACCGCCAGACCGTTATCGTGCGCAACTTTCTCCAGGCCGCTTTCATACTCTTCGCGGTCATAGAGATTGTATTCCGGCTGCAGGGTTTCATAGCGGGCAATCCCGTTGTCTTTGCTGACCTTCAGCGCTTCAGCCAGACGGCTGGCGGAATAGTTGGAAGCGCCAACCGCCCGCACCTTGCCTTCTTTAATCAGCGCATCAAAAGTCTTCAGCGTATCCTGCAGCGGTGTGTCACTGTCATCGCGGTGCGCCTGATATAAATCGATGTAATCGGTCTGCAGACGACGCAGCGAATCTTCCACTGACTGGCGGATGTAAGCCGGTGCCAGACCGGTTTTCCCCTCGCCCATATCCATACCGACTTTGGTTGCCAGCACTATCTGGTCGCGCTTGCCGCTCTGCTTCAGCCAGTTACCGATAATGGTCTCAGACTCGCCGCCTTTATTACCCGGTGCCCAGCGTGAGTACACATCAGCGGTATCGATGAAATACAACCCCTTCTCCACCAGCGCATCCAGCAGCGAGAAAGACGTTTTCTGATCGACTGTCCAGCCAAATACGTTGCCGCCAAAGGTCAGGGTGGGAACTTTGATGCCGCTGCGGCCCAGTGAACGGTGTTCTGATTGACTCATAATCACTCTCCTGAGTTGAATGGTTTCGTGCGTGACTACAGCGTAGCAAACCTGGGACAAACCGCTTCGTTGATTTGTGGCAAAAGATTTTCAGGTTGTGAATACTTACACGGACTGAACAGTTATCCTTATTTCCTTCAATTTTGAAGCCGTTAAACTCGCTAAACTAAAAAGCTTAGGGGTCGCCCTTTGCAGACCCTCGTGGATATCCAGACTTGCTACCGGAGAGCTAACAACAACTATGAACAGCAAAAGCCGTTCCCGTAAAATTTTACCGATCCTTGTGGTGGCCGCTGTCGCCGCCGGTGGCTGGTACTGGTGGCACAGCCACAATGCAACAGCGCCGGAAAGCAGTAAAGGGGCAGGACATCAACGGGCTGGCGGAGTTAAAGCGGACGGTGGCAGACGCGGCGGAACCGGCGCACTGGCCCCGGTACAGGCGGCTGAAGCCGTTCGTCAGAGCGTTCCTCAGTATCTTTCCGGTCTGGGCACCGTGACGGCAGCCAATACCGTCACCCTCCGCAGCCGCGTGGACGGCGACCTGATGGCGCTGCACTTTACGGAAGGGCAGGAAGTAAAAGCCGGGCAACTGCTGGCAGAAATAGATCCCCGTCCATATCAGGTCGCGCTGACTCAGGCGCAGGGGCAGCTGGCAAAAGATCAGGCCACGCTGGCTAATGCCCGCCGCGATCTCGTCCGCTATGAGAAGCTGGCAAAAACCAATCTTGTCTCACAGCAGGAAATGGATACCCAGCGTTCGCTGGTTAACGAAACGCTGGGCACCATTAAAGCCGATGAAGGCAGCGTCGCCAGCGCCCAGTTGAATCTGGCCTACAGCCGTGTCACTTCCCCAATCTCTGGCCGTGTCGGCCTGAAGCAGGTTGATATCGGCAATTACATCACCAGCGGCGACACCAACGGCATTGTGGTGATCACCCAGACTCACCCGATCGATCTGGTGTTCAGCCTACCGGAAAATGAAATCGGTACCATTCTGACCGCGCAGAAAACCGGCGAGCCCATTCCGGTGGAAGCCTGGGACCGCAGCAATAAAACCCTGCTGACCAGCGGCACGCTGCTGAGCATGGACAACCAGATTGATGCCACCACCGGCACGGTAAAACTGAAAGCCCGCTTCACCAATACCGACGACATGCTGTTCCCTAATCAGTTCGTCAATGCCCGCCTGAAGGTCAGCACCCTGCAGGATGCCATTGTCATCCCGGCTGCGGCGCTGCAGATGGGTAACGAAGGCAACTTCGTCTGGGTGGTGAACGAAGAGAACAAGGTCAGCAAGAAGCTGGTGACCACCGGGTTGCAGGACAGTCAGAAAGTGGTGATTAAAGCCGGTCTGGATGCCGGAGATAAAGTTGTCACCGACGGCATCGACCGCCTGACCGAAGGTGCGAAAGTCGAAGTGGTTGCGCCACAGTCCACTCCGCTGACTTCCGGTAAGATCGCCCAGCCTGCCAAAGGAGCCAGCTCCTGATGCAGGTCATGCCACCCAGCTCCAGCGGCGGGCCTTCCCGCCAGTTTATTCTTCGCCCGGTTGCCACCACCCTGTTGATGGTGGCGATCCTGCTTGCCGGGATCATCGGCTACCGCGCCCTGCCCGTTTCAGCCCTGCCGGAAGTGGACTATCCGACTATTCAGGTGGTCACGCTCTATCCCGGTGCCAGTCCGGATGTGGTGACCTCTTCGATTACCGCCCCGCTGGAGCGTCAGTTCGGCCAGATGTCAGGCCTGAAGCAGATGTCCTCGCAAAGCTCCGGGGGAGCCTCGGTGGTGACGCTGCAGTTCCAACTGACGCTTTCACTCGATGTCGCTGAGCAGGAAGTGCAGGCAGCGATCAACGCGGCCACCAACCTGCTGCCTTCCGACCTGCCCAACCCGCCGGTCTACAACAAAGTTAATCCGGCAGATCCGCCGATCATGACTCTGGCCGTTACCACCACCAGCATGCCGCTCACCCAGGTGCAGGATATGGTGGAGACGCGGGTGGCACAGAAAATCTCACAGGTTTCCGGCGTCGGCCTGGTCACCCTTTCAGGCGGTCAGCGTCCGGCCGTGCGGGTGAAACTGAATGCGCAGGCACTGGCCGCGCTGGGGCTGGACAGTGAGACCGTCCGCACCGCTATCAGCAATGCCAACGTCAACTCGGCGAAAGGCAGCCTTGACGGTCCGGAACGTTCGATCACCCTTTCCGCCAACGACCAGATGAAATCTGCCGAAGATTACCGCCAGCTGATCGTCTCTTATCAGAACGGTTCTCCGGTGCGGCTGCGCGATGTGGCAACCGTAGAACAGGGCGCGGAAAACAGCTGGCTGGGCGCATGGGCTAACCGCCAGCCTGCCATCGTGCTGAACGTTCAACGCCAGCCCGGCGCGAACATCATTACCACCGCCGACAGTATCCGCCAGATGCTGCCGGGACTCACCGCCACGCTGCCAAAATCCGTCGACGTAAAAGTACTGACCGATCGCACCACCAATATTCGCGCCTCGGTACATGACGTGCAGTTCGAGCTGATGCTGGCAATTGCGCTGGTGGTGATGATTATCTACCTGTTCCTGCGCAACGTCCCGGCCACCATTATTCCTGCCATGGCCGTGCCCCTGTCGCTGGTCGGCACCTTTGCAGCGATCTACTTCCTGGGTTTCTCGGTTAATAACCTGACGCTAATGGCGCTGACCATCGCCACCGGATTCGTGGTCGATGACGCGATAGTGGTGATCGAAAACATCTCCCGCTACATCGAAAAAGGCGAAAAGCCCATGGCCGCCGCACTGAAGGGTGCCGGGGAAATCGGCTTCACCATTATCTCCCTGACCTTCTCGCTGATTGCGGTACTGATCCCGCTGCTGTTTATGGGCGATATTGTCGGCAGGCTGTTCCGCGAGTTTGCCGTTACTCTGGCAGTCTCCATTCTGATTTCGGCCGTGGTCTCGCTGACGCTGACGCCAATGATGTGCGCCAGAATGCTCAGCGCTGAGTCGCTGCGTAAACAGAACCGCTTCTCGCGCGCCAGTGAGGCGATGTTTGACCGTGTGATTGCCGTATATGGCCATTGGCTTCGCCGGGTGCTGAACCACCCGTGGCTGACGCTCGGCGTGGCGCTGGGTACGCTGGCGATCACCGTGCTGCTGTGGATCACCATCCCGAAAGGCTTCTTTCCGGTACAGGATAACGGCATCATCCAGGGCACAGTGCAGGCTCCTCAGTCGATCTCTTACGCCAAAATGGCCCAGCGGCAGCAGGAAGTGGCCTCAATCATCATGAAAGATCCGGCGGTACAAAGCCTGACTTCATTCGTCGGCGTGGACGGGACCAACCCGGCGCTGAACAGCGGCAGGCTGCAGATCAATCTCAAGCCGCTTGATGAACGTGATGACCGGATCCCGGAAGTGATTAAGCGTTTGCAGGATGAGGTGTCACGGCTTCCGGGCATCAATTTGTACCTGCAGCCGGTGCAGGATCTGACGATCGATACCACCGCCAGCCGCACCCAGTACCAGTTCACGCTGCAGGCCGGATCGCTGGAGTCGTTGAGCCTGTGGGTACCGCAGCTGACCAGTGAACTGGCGAAACTGCCTGAACTGCAGGATGTCAGCAGCGACTGGCAGGATCAGGGGCTGGAAGCCTTTATCCGCGTCGACCGCGATAACGCCAGCCGCCTGGAGATCACCATGGCGGATGTGGATAACGCCCTGTATAACGCCTTCGGTCAGCGCCTGATTTCTACCATCTATACCCAGGCTAATCAGTATCGCGTGGTGCTGGAGGACGACACCACCGCCACGCCGGGGCTGGCTTCGCTGGATGCCATTCGCCTGAACAGCAGCACGGGTAGCGTGGTGCCACTCAGCGCAATTGCAAAAGTGGAACAACGTCACGGCGCATTGAGTATCAACCATCTCGACCAGTTCCCGTCCACCACCTTCTCGTTCAACGTCAGCGACGGCTATTCGCTGGAGCAGGCGGTCAACGCTATCATCAAGGCCGAGAAAGATCTGGCGATGCCGTCGGAAATCATGACCCAGTTCCAGGGCAGCACGTTGGCCTTCCAGGCCGCGCTCTCCAGTACCGTCTGGCTGATTGTGGCGGCAGTGGTGGCGATGTATATCGTGCTGGGCGTGCTGTATGAGAGCTTTATCCACCCGATCACCATTCTCTCCACGCTGCCCACTGCGGGCGTGGGGGCGCTGCTGGCGCTGATGATCGCTGGCTGCGAGCTGGATGTCATCGCAATAATCGGCATTATCCTGCTGATCGGCATCGTGAAGAAAAACGCCATCATGATGATCGACTTTGCACTAGCTGCGGAGCGGGAACAGGGCATGGCACCTTATGAAGCGATTTATCAGGCCTGCCTGCTCCGCTTCCGTCCAATTCTGATGACCACGCTGGCGGCCCTGCTCGGCGCGCTGCCGCTGATGCTGAGTAGCGGCGTCGGGGCCGAACTGCGTCGTCCGCTGGGCATCGCCATGGTGGGTGGCCTGGTGGTCAGCCAGGTGCTGACGCTGTTCACCACGCCGGTGATCTATCTGCTGTTTGACCGTCTGGCGCACGCGACCCGCCGCCGCTTTAAGCGGGAGGAAGCGCAGTGAAATTTTTTGCGCTGTTTATTCACCGCCCGGTAGCGACCATCCTGCTTACCATCGCCATTGCGCTGGCGGGTATTCTCGGCTTCAGGCTGCTGCCAGTGGCCCCGCTGCCGCAGGTCGATTTCCCGGTGATCATGATTTCGGCTTCGCTGCCGGGGGCTTCGCCGGAAACCATGGCCTCGTCAGTTGCCACTCCGCTTGAACGCTCGCTGGGCCGGATCGCTGGCGTGACGGAGATGACCTCCACCAGCTCACTCGGCAGCACGCGCATTATCCTGGTGTTTGATTACGACCGTGACATCAACGGCGCTGCCCGTGACGTGCAGGGTGCGATCAACGCGGCACAGAGCTTGTTGCCAAGCGGCATGCCGAGCCGTCCGACCTATCGCAAGGCCAATCCTTCCGATGCGCCGATCATGATCATGACGCTGACTTCGGACACTTATTCCCAGGGGCAGCTGTATGACTACGCCTCCACCCAGCTGGCGCAGAAATTGTCGCAAATTGACGGGGTCGGCGACGTCACCATCGGCGGCAGCTCGCTGCCTGCGGTGCGGGTGGAGCTGAATCCGCAGGCACTGTTTAATCAGGGCGTGTCACTGGATGCCGTACGACAGGCCATCTCCAACGCCAACCAGCGCCGTCCGCAGGGCGCGATTGAAGATCTCAACCAGCGCTGGCAGTTAAAAACCAACGATGAGCTGCAAACCGCCGCAGACTATCAGCCGCTGGTGGTGCACTACAGCAACGGCTCGGCGGTGCGCCTGCAGGATGTGGCAAACGTCACTGACTCGGTGCAGGACGTCCGCAACGCCGGTATGGCCAACGCGAAACCGGCCATCCTGGTGCTGATCCGCAAGCTGCCTGAAGCGAACATCATCGACACCGTGGACAGGATCCGCGCGGAAGTGCCGGAGCTGAGTAAAGTCATTCCGGCATCGATCCATATGAATGTGGCGCAGGATCGTTCGCCCACCATCCGCGCCTCACTGGCTGAGGTGGAACAGTCTCTGGTGATCTCCGTCGGATTGGTGATCCTGGTTGTGTTCCTGTTCCTGCGTTCCGGTCGCGCCACGCTGATCCCGGCGGTTGCCGTTCCCGTCTCGCTGATTGGCACTTTTGCAGCCATGTACCTGTGCGGCTTCAGCCTGAATAACCTGTCGCTGATGGCGCTGACCGTGGCTACCGGCTTTGTGGTGGATGATGCCATCGTGGTGCTGGAGAATATCTCCCGTCATGTGGAAGCCGGAATGAAGCCGCTGCAGGCTTCGTTGCAGGGCGTGCGTGAAGTGGGCTTTACCGTGCTGTCGATGAGCCTGTCGCTGATTGCGGTATTCCTGCCGCTGCTGATGCTGGGCGGCCTGATCGGGCGCTTCTTCAAAGAGTTCGCCCTCACCCTCTCGGTCTCTATCGCCATTTCGCTGGTGATCTCTATCACGCTGACGCCAATGATGTGCGCCCGTCTGCTGAAGGCACATCCACAGAAACGCGAGCAGCCGCGGCTGAAGGGCTTCGGCAAGCTTCTGGTGAAATTGCAGCAGGGCTATGGCCGCTCGCTGAACTGGGTACTGAACCACGCGCGCTGGACGCTGCTGGTGTTTATCGCCACTATCGGCCTGACAATGTACCTGTACGTTTCCATTCCGAAAACATTTATGCCCGAGCAGGACACCGGGCGGCTGATGGGCTTTATCCAGGCCGATCAGAGCATCTCGTTCCAGGCGATGCGCGGCAAGCTGGAAGACTTTATGAAAATCGTTCGCGATGACCCGGCGGTGGAAAGCGTGGTGGGCTTTACCGGGGGATCGCGCACCAACAGCGGCTCGATGTTTATCTCGCTGAAGCCGCTGACCGAGCGCAGTGAGAACGCCCAGGAAGTGATCGCCCGGTTGCGCACCAAGCTGGCGAAAGAGCCGGGAGCCAACCTCTATCTGCAGGCGGTGCAGGATCTGCGCGTGGGAGGACGAGAATCCAATGCCGGTTATCAGTACACGCTGTTGTCAGACAGCCTGGACGATTTGCGCCTCTGGGAGCCAAAAATCCGCCAGGCCTTCGCCGCGCTGCCGGAGCTGGCAGACGTTAACTCCGATCAGCAGGACAAAGGCTCGGAAATGGCGCTGACCTATGACCGCGAAAGCATGGCGCGGCTGGGAATTGACGTGTCTGACGCTAACAGCCTGCTGAATAACGCCTTCGGCCAGCGGCAGATCTCAACCATCTACCAGCCGCTGAACCAGTACAAAGTGGTGATGGAAGTGGATCCGCGCTACACCCAGGACATCAGCTCGCTGGATTTGATGTACGTGATTAACAATGACGGCAAGGCCATTCCGCTGTCGTACTTCGCGAAGTGGCAACCGGCCAACTCCCCGCTGTCGGTCAACCATCAGGGGCTGTCGGCGGCGTCCACCATCTCCTTTAACCTGCCGGAAGGCGTCTCGCTCTCTGAGGCTTCCGATGCCATTGACCGCAGCATGACTTCGCTGGGCGTGCCGAACAGCGTGCGCGGCAGCTTTGCCGGGACCGCGCAGGTGTTCCAGCAGACGCAGAGCAGCCAGCTGTGGCTGATTCTGGCCGCCATTGCCACGGTGTATATCGTGCTGGGGATACTTTATGAGAGTTACGTTCATCCGCTGACCATCCTCTCCACCCTGCCCTCGGCAGGCGTGGGAGCGCTGCTGGCGCTGGAGCTGTTTAATGCCCCGTTCAGTCTGATTGCGCTGATCGGTATTCTGCTGCTGATCGGCATCGTGAAGAAGAACGCCATCATGATGGTGGATTTTGCGCTGGACGCCCAGCGTAACGGCGATCTCACCGCCCGGGACGCAATATTCCAGGCCAGCCTGCTGCGTTTCCGGCCAATTATGATGACCACGCTGGCCGCGCTGTTTGGTGCCCTGCCGCTGGTGCTGACCTCCGGAGACGGTGCGGAGCTGCGCCAGCCGCTGGGGATCACCATCGTCGGCGGCCTGGTAATGAGCCAGCTGTTAACGCTGTACACCACGCCGGTGGTTTATCTCTACATGGACAAATTGCGGCGGAAGCCCGCACCCGAACTGGCGAGCGCAGAATAATCCGTGCCCAATAACTCAGGAATGCTTTAAAAAATGAATACGCTTCCCCCAACCGCGCGCTGGCAGCTGTGGATTGTGGCCTTTGGCTTTTTTATGCAGTCGCTGGATACCACCATCGTCAACACTGCCCTGCCCTCAATGGCGGTGAGCCTGAGCGAAAACCCGCTACATATGCATTCGGTAGTGGTCTCCTATGTGCTGACCGTGGCGGTGATGCTGCCGGTCAGCGGCTGGCTGGCGGACCGGTTCGGGGTTCGTAACATCTTCTTCAGCGCCATTATCCTGTTCAGCCCCGGGTCGCTGTTCTGCGCGATGGCGACCACGCTGGACCAGCTGATGGCGGCCCGCGTGCTGCAGGGGATTGGCGGGGCGATGATGGTGCCGGTCGGGCGACTGACGGTAATGAAGCTGGTACCGCGCGAGCAGTATATGGCGGCGATGACCTTCGTCACCCTGCCCGGCCAGGTTGGCCCGCTGCTCGGCCCAGCGCTGGGCGGTATTCTGGTGCAGTATGCCAGCTGGCACTGGATCTTCCTGATTAATCTGCCGGTCGGCCTGATTGGCGCGATAGCCACCCTGACGCTGATGCCCAACCTCAAACTGCCCCCCAGGCGGTTCGACTTTATCGGCTTTGTGCTGCTGGCCGCGGGAATGGTCACGCTGACTCTCGCCCTCGACGGACAGAGAGGGTTGGGCATTTCGCCTCTGATGCTCTGTCTGTTCATCCTGATTGGGGTCTTCGCCCTGCTGTTCTACCTGATGCATGCCCGCGGCAACGACCACGCGCTGTTCAGCCTGAAACTGTTTGATAACCGCATCTACTCCATCGGCCTGCTGGGCAGCTTCACCGGCCGTATCGGCAGCGGTATGCTGCCGTTTATGGCACCGATTTTCCTGCAGGTCGGCATGGGCTTCACTCCGTTCCACGCCGGGCTGATGATGATCCCGATGGTACTGGGGAATATGGGAATGAAGCGCATCGTGGTGCAAATCGTTAACCGCTTTGGCTACCGCAACGTGCTGGTCGGCTCAACGGTCAGCCTGAGCCTGGTGGTGCTGCTGTTCCCGGCGGTGGCGCTGATGGGTTGGGAGTGGCTGTTGCCGGTGGTGTTGTTCCTGCTGGGTATGGTTAACGCCATCCGCTTCTCTTCAATGAATACCCTGACGCTGAAAGAGCTGCCGGACGATCTGGCCAGCAGTGGCAACAGCCTACTGTCGATGATTATGCAGCTGTCGATGAGTATCGGCGTGACGCTGGCCGGGCTGCTGCTCGGCACCTTCGGCCATCAGGCCGTGGCCGACAGCCCTGCGGTGCACCAGGCCTTTATCTATACCTATTTGTGTATGGCGTTGATCATTATTCTGCCCGCGCTGGTGTTCTGGCGCGTGCCGACTGACGTCAGTAAAAACGTGGTTCTGAGCCGCCGCCGGAGGAGCTCCTGATGTTTGCAAAGTTGCGTATCGGCATTACCGTTAAGCTGTTTGCGGCGATCTTTTCCACCTGCATGCTGGTGCTGATCACCATGCACTGGGGCGTGCGCCTGAGTTTTGAGCATGGCTTTATCGACTACATCAAAAAAGGCAACGAACAGCGGCTGGTGATGCTCAGCGATGCGCTGGCCGACCAGTACGAACAGCACGGCAACTGGGAGTTTCTGCGCAATAACAACCGGCTGGTGTTTCAGATCCTGCGCTCGCTGGAGCAGAATCCCGATGCCAGCAACCAGCTGCCGCCGCATGGCTGGCGCACCCAGTTCTGGATTATCGACCAGCAGTATCACGTGATGATTGGTCCGCGCGCACCGGTGCCGCCGGAAGGCAACCGCCGCAATATCACCACCAGCGACGGGCATATCGTCGGCTGGGTAATTGGTTCACCACCGGAGCGGCTGACCCGCAGCGCGGATATCAACTTCGACAAACAGCAGGAGCGTACCAGCTGGATCATCGTGGGCCTGACCATGCTGCTGGCAGCAACGGTGACCTGGCTGATGTCGCGCGGCCTGCTGGCACCGGTTAAGCGCCTGGTGGAAGGTACCCATCACCTGGCCGCCGGGGATTTCACCAGCCGGGTGGAAGCCAACAACCGTGATGAGCTGGGACGCCTGGCGCAGGACTTTAACCGCCTTGCCAGCACGCTGGAGAAGAATGAAAGTATGCGCCGGGCGTTTATGGCTGATATCTCTCATGAGCTGAGAACACCACTGGCGATCCTGCGCGGCGAGCTGGAAGCCATTCAGGATGGGGTGCGCAAACTGACGCCGGAATCCATCGTTTCGCTGCAGGGTGAAGTCAGCACGCTGACCAAACTGGTAGATGACGTGCACCAGCTGTCGCTCTCCGATGAGGGTGCCCTCGCCTATCGCAAAAGCAATACCGACCTGGTACCGCTGCTGGAGGTGGTGGCAGCCAATTTCATCAACCGCTATCAGCAGCGTAACCTGAAGCTGACTCTGCTCCTGCCGGATCGGGCACCGCTGTTTGGCGATCCGGACCGCCTGATGCAGCTGTTCACCAATCTGATGGAAAACAGCCTGCGCTATACTGACGCGGGCGGCGGCCTGACTGTCACACTGGTGTCCCAGCCTGAACAGCAAATTCTCTTTTTCGACGATACCTCTCCCGGCATTACCGACGAGCAGCGCGGGCAAATTTTCGAACGATTTTTCCGCGCGGAAAGTTCGCGTAACCGGGCCAGCGGCGGCTCCGGGCTTGGCCTGGCGATCTGTCAGAACATTGTTGAAGCGCACGACGGCAGCATTAAAGCGGATCACTCCGATGCCGGAGGCCTGAGAATTACGGTACACTTACCCTGCAAAACCAATTGATGGAGGGGATTTCCCCTTTAAGCTGCGCAGGGAGTGTCATGACCCAGGAAACGTATGCCCCACTGATCTTAGTGGTTGAAGATGAACCCAAACTCGGCCAGCTGCTGGTGGATTATCTGCAGGCCGCCAATTATCGCACCCACCACCTGCTGCGGGGCGATGAGGTGCTGGAGTACGTTAAGCAGACCCCGCCGGATCTGATCCTGCTGGACCTGATGCTGCCGGGTCTGGATGGCCTGTCGGTCAGCCGCGAAATCCGCCGTTTCTCCGAGCTGCCGATCATTATGGTTACCGCCAAAACCGAAGAGATTGACCGCCTGCTGGGACTGGAAATCGGTGCCGATGACTATATCTGCAAGCCGTTCAGTCCGCGTGAAGTGGTAGCGCGCGTTAAGACGATCCTGAAGCGCTGTCAGCGCACGCCGGAAGAGGCCCAGAAAGCCTCGTCGCTGGTGGTGGATGAAGGCCGTTTCCAGGCCAGCTGGGAAGAGTCAATTCTGGACCTGACGCCTGCCGAATTCCGCCTGCTGAAAACGCTGGCGCAGGAACCGGGCAAGGTCTTCTCCCGCGAGATGCTGCTGAACCACCTTTATGACGATTACCGCGTGGTAACCGACCGGACTATCGACAGCCATATCAAGAACCTGCGTCGCAAGCTGGAGTCGCTGGATGCCGACCAGCCCTTTATCCGCGCGGTCTACGGCATGGGCTACCGCTGGGAAGCAGATGTCTGCAGATTGATCTAGCGCAATTTACATTCCCCCCGCCAGCTTTTACAATCCCCCACAATCTGCAAGGCCGCCTTTTCGGTGGCCTTTCTCGCAATATCTGACCTGACATCAGACAAAAATCGGAAACCCCCATGTTTAAACCGGAACTGCTTTCCCCTGCCGGCACCCTGAAAAACATGCGCTTCGCCTTCGCCTATGGCGCAGACGCCGTGTATGCCGGACAGCCCCGCTACAGCCTGCGCGTGCGCAATAATGAATTCAACCACCAGAACCTTGCTATCGGCATCAATGAAGCCCATGCACTGGGGAAAAAATTCTACGTGGTGGTCAATATAGCCCCGCATAACGCCAAGCTGAAAACCTTTATCCGCGATCTGGAGCCGGTGGTGGCGATGGGGCCGGACGCGCTGATCATGTCCGACCCTGGTCTGATTATGATGGTGCGGGAAGCGTTTCCGGAAATGGATGTGCACCTCTCCGTACAGGCCAACGCGGTGAACTGGGCAACAGTGAAGTTCTGGCAGCAGATGGGGCTGACCCGGGTGATCCTCTCCCGGGAGCTGTCGCTGGACGAGATTGCCGAAATCCGCCAGCAAGTGCCAGAGATGGAGCTGGAAATCTTTGTCCACGGCGCATTATGCATGGCCTATTCCGGTCGCTGCCTGCTCTCCGGGTATATTAACAAGCGCGATCCGAACCAGGGAACCTGCACCAACGCCTGCCGCTGGGAGTATAAGGTACAGGAAGGCAAGCAGGATGAGCTGGGGCAGATTGTGCATCAGTATCAGCCGATCCCGGTGAAGAACGTCGAGCCAACATTGGGCGAAGGCCAGCCGACCGATAAAGTGTTTATGATCGAGGAGTCAATGCGGCCGGGCGAGTATATGACCGCTTTTGAAGATGAACACGGCACCTACATCATGAACTCCAAAGACCTGCGCGCCGTGGCGCACGTCGGTCGCCTGACGCAGATGGGCGTGCACTCGCTGAAGATTGAAGGCCGTACCAAGTCGCACTATTACTGCGCCCGCACCGCCCAGGTTTATCGCCGCGCCATCGACGATGCCGCTGTCGGTAAACCGTTTGATGAATCGCTGCTGGAAACGCTGGAAGGCCTGGCCCATCGCGGCTACACCGAAGGCTTCCTGCGCCGCCACACCCACGACAGCTACCAGAACTACGAACACAGCTTCTCCGCTTCCGATCGTCAGCAGTTTGTTGGCGAGTTTACCGGCGAGCGCCGTGGAGAAATGGTCATGGTTGAGGTGAAGAACAAGTTCAGCGTCGGCGACAGCCTGGAGCTGATGACCCCGGCAGGCAACATCAATTTCCGACTGGAGAGAATGGAAAATCTGAAACTTCAGCCTGCAGAAGTGGCACCCGGTAACGGCCACTTTGTCTGGATCCCAATTCCGGAAGAGATTGACCTCAATTACGCCCTGCTGATGCGGAATTTCCCTGATGCACCGGTGAGCGCAGTGGAGACTGATTCGGCTGAGGTTAACAACTGAACCCTGCAGTGGAGGGTCGACAGTGACAATAAGTTCCAAACTGTACCGAAAACTGGAATCATTTCGTGCTGTAATTAGAATCCGATCACATAACCCTGTGCAATTCCCGGCTATGATGCGCAGGCTCAAAATGACTAATTCGAAACAGCAGTTTTTTCCTGAACCACCTCCTTGGCCCGCCCGGCTCCCCCGGTCGGGCTTTTCTTTTGCCACCACTTTCCCCCCGCGCCCCCTGCCGTTGGCAAAATGTGCTATAAATGAAGCAGTTTTGTATTTGAGTCCGTTCTGACAGGAAAAAAATCATGGACAAACATTCGCTTACGCTGGCGATCCTCAACGGTAAGGGGGCAGGCAACGAAGCCCTGCGCGCAGCCATTATGACGCTGCGCAAAGAAGGTGTGCCAGTTGAGGTTCGTGTCACATGGGAACACGGTGACGGAGAGCGTTACGTCAGGGAAGCCATGGCGCTGGGCGCGACTACCGTTGTCGCCGGTGGCGGCGATGGCACCATCAATGAGATTGCGACCGCGCTGGCAGGCCTTGAAGCGGCAGGTCGCCCGGTGCTGGGGATTATTCCGCTGGGGACCGCCAATGACTTCGCCACCAGCGCCGGGATCCCGGAAGAGATGGAGAATGCGCTGCGACTGGCTATCGTCGGCAAAGCCACGCCGGTCGATATCGCCAGAGTGAATCAGGATCGCTACTTCATCAATATGGCCACCGGCGGATTTGGCACCCGTATCACCACTGAAACCCCGGAAAAACTGAAGTCCGCACTGGGCGGTGTCTCCTATTTTATTCATGGGCTGATGCGCATGGATCAGCTTAAGGCAGACAGCTGTGAATTGCGCGGACCGGGCTTCAGCTGGCAGGGTGATGCACTGGTGATCGGTATTGGCAACGGACGTCAGGCCGGAGGTGGGCAGCGCCTCTGCCCGTATGCATTGATCAACGACGGCAAGCTGGAGTTGAGCATCGTCACCTCGAAAGAGATCCTGCCGACGCTGCTGAACTCAATGATTGGCGGTGACGATGATAACCCGAATATCATCCGCGCTTCCCTGCCGTGGCTGGAAATCCACGCCCCGCACGAGATGACGTTTAATCTCGACGGCGAGCCGCTGAGCGGCAAAATGTTCCGGATTGAGGTGATGCCGGATGCCCTCTCGTGCCGCTTGCCACCTTCGTGTGAACTACTGGCCTGATCCGCTGAAACTGGCACCGCGGTGACTTCCGCGTTGCCAGAAACTTTCCATTCAACCTCGTCTGCCTCCTCCTTACCACCATCGACATTCCCTCACACCGTTTTAATTCACAAAAAATTAACAGTTAAGACTGTGATCGCTCTCGCAGGTGAGCTCACCAACAACTTGTATGGTAGTAATCAAACCGGATATTTCCTTTCCAACACCAACAAGGGCTGCCAATGAGCGACACTCCAGTAACCTCTACTGCCGAAGAAAAGGCAGGCAATACTTCGCTGATCCGCCGGGTGGCGAGCGCATCCGCCATTGGTACCGCAGCGGAATATTATGATTTTTTTGCTTATGGCACCGCTGCCGTACTGTTTTTTGGCCATCTGTTCTTCCCCAGCAGCGATCCGCTGATCAGCACGCTGGCCGCGTTTGCCACCTACGCGGTGGGCTTTCTGGCCCGGCCGCTGGGCGGTATTGTTTTCGGCCATATTGGCGATAAAGTCGGCCGCAAAAAAGCGCTGGTCTTCACTATCCTGCTGGTCGGCCTTGGGACTTTCTGCATCGGCCTGCTGCCAACCTATGAAAAAATCGGCATCTGGGCACCGGTATTGCTGATCTTTATCCGCGTGTTGCAGGGATTTGGCGTCGGAGGAGAACAGGCCGGTGCGGTATTAATGACCGCTGAATATGCCGAACCTCGTCGTCGTGGCTTTTTCGCCAGCTGGGTGCAGATTGGCGCTCCGGTAGGCTTTCTGCTGCCGCTGGCACTGTTTGCCATCCTGACCGCCACGCTCTCTCCGGAGAAAATGATGGACTGGGGCTGGCGCATCCCTTTCCTGCTCAGCGCCCTGCTGGTGATTGTGGGCATGTTTATCCGCCTGCGCATTGATGAATCGCCAGTGTTTGCCCGCATTCGCGAAACGAAAGCCGCTGAATCCCGTCCGGTGATGGAAGTGCTGCGCGACTATCCCGGCATCATCGTGCACGGCGTGGCTGCCAAACTGATCGAAGCCTGTGCCTTTGCACTGTTCACGGTGATTATTCTGGCATGGGGCAAAGCCAACCATCTCAGCGATACCCTGCTGATGGAAACAATGATCGTGGCGGTGGTGCTGGAAATCATCGCCATTCCGCTGATGGGCCGCCTTTCGGATCGGATTGGCCGTAAACCGGTCTATATGATCGGTGCCCTGCTGATCACGCTGACCATCGTACCGTTCTTTATCGCCATGAGTCAGAACACCTTCTGGCTGGCGCAACTGGCGATGATTGTGGTACTGACGCTGGGCCACAGCATGTGCTATGCCCCACAGGCCGCCTGGTTCCCGGAACTGTTCCCCACGCATATTCGCTGCAGCGGGATCGCGCTGATCTGGCAAATCGGCTCGCTGATTGGCAGCGGCGTGTTGGGGCTGGTCGCGGTGAAGATATTACAGATGACGGGTGGCCATTATTACGGGCTGGCCATTTATGTGGTGGTGCTGGGCTTGCTGTCGCTCTATGGTCTTTCACGCCTGCCTGAGACGGCACCCGGCAAACGCGGCGCAGAGTTTCACTCCTGGGAAAAACATTAAAACGCCAGAATCACGCTTAAGGCTTAAAATGAGTCAGCAAGAGGGGTGTCGCCAGTCGCCCCTCTCCCACCTTCGAATACACCATTCCCGAAGCAATCCATTAACACCATGCTCAACTGTGATCCCCGTCGAAGATTCATGACAATCAGCTTGTATGGTAGTACGTCAATGCGTATTTTTTCATCATCGCACGATCAAAAAGGCCACCAGGATGAAAATTGTAAAAGCAGAAGTCTTCGTAACCTGCCCGGGCAGGAACTTTGTTACCGTCAAAATCACTACCGATGAAGGGCTGACCGGCATTGGTGACGCCACCCTGAATGGTCGCGAGCTGCCGGTCGCGTCATATCTTAAAGACCACGTCTGCCCACAGCTGATCGGTCGCAACGCTCACCAAATCGAGGACATCTGGCAGTACTTCTATAAAGGTGCCTACTGGCGTCGCGGTCCCGTCACCATGTCAGCAATCTCCGCCGTCGATCAGGCATTGTGGGATATCAAAGGCAAAGCGGCCAACATGCCGGTTTACCAGCTGCTGGGCGGCGCATCGCGCACTGGCGTAATGGTTTACTGCCACACTACCGGCCACAGCATCGACGAAGTGATGGACGACTACACGAAGCATAAAGAACTGGGCTTTAAAGCCATCCGCGCCCAGTGTGGCGTGCCGGGTATGAAAACCACCTATGGCATGGCGAAAGGTAAAGGGCAGGCCTACGAACCCGCCACTAAAGGCGACTGGCCGGAAGAGCAGCTGTGGTCGACCGAAAAATATCTCGACTTCACGCCAAAGCTGTTTGAAGCCATTCGTGACAAATTTGGCTTTAACGAACATCTGCTGCACGACATGCACCACCGCCTGACGCCAATCGAGGCAGCCCGCTTCGGTAAAAGCGTGGAAGATTACCGCCTGTTCTGGATGGAGGACCCGACACCTGCCGAGAACCAGGAGAGTTTCCGTCTGATCCGCCAGCACACCGTCACGCCAATCGCAGTGGGCGAAGTGTTCAACAGCATCTGGGATTGTAAACAGCTGATTGAAGAGCAGCTGATAGACTACATCCGTACCACCATCACTCACGCGGGCGGCATCACCGGCATGCGTCGTATTGCTGATTTCGCTTCGCTGTATCAGGTGCGCACCGGTTCACACGGACCGTCGGATCTGTCGCCAATCTGCATGGCTGCGGCACTGCACTTCGACCTGTGGGTACCAAACTTTGGCGTGCAGGAATATATGGGCTACTCCGAGCAGATGATGGAAGTGTTCAAACCTAACTGGACCTTCGAAAACGGCTATATGCATCCGGGCGACCTGCCGGGCTTAGGCATTGAGTTTGATGAAAAAGTGGCGGCACGCTACCCGTATGAACCGGCGTACCTGCCCGTTGCGCGTCTGGAAGACGGCACCCTGTGGAACTGGTAAGGAGACGAAAATGAAAAGTGTGGTAATCGAACGCCCCGGCGAGCTGGTACTGCAACAGCGCCCTGAACTGACGCCAGAGAAAGGCGAAGTCAGGGTTAAAGTCCAGTACGCCAGCATCTGCGGTTCCGATGTGCATATCTGGCACGGCCACAACCCTTTCGCCCGTTATCCACGGGTGATCGGCCATGAGTTTTTTGGCGTAATTGATGCGGTTGGCGTGGGTGTGGACAGCTCCCGCATTGGCGAGCGCGTGGCCGTCGATCCGGTGGTCAGCTGTGGCCACTGCTACCCTTGTTCAGTAGGACGCCCTAACGTCTGTAGCGAACTGCAGGTGATTGGTGTGCATCGCGACGGTGGCTTCAGCGAGTATGCCGTGGCTCCTTCATCCAATGCGTATCACCTGCCGGAAAGCATTCCCGACAAACTCGCCAGCCTGGTGGAACCGTTTACCATCGCCGCCAACATCACAGCCTTTCTCCAGCCTCAACCGAACGATGTGGCGCTGGTGTTCGGTGCCGGTCCGATGGGCCTGACCGCAATTCAGGTGCTGAAAGGCGTGTATAAGGTGCGCAAAGTGATCGTGGCCGACCGCCTGCCGGAACGTCTGGCGATGGCTACGGAAAACGGCGCGGATGTGGTACTGAATAACAGTGAAATCCCGCTGGCTGCCCAGCTTGAAGGCGAAAAACCCACACTGATCATTGATGCAGCCTGCCACCCGTCCATTCTGGCAGAAGCGGCAGCGCTGGCCTCACCTGCCGGACGGATTGGCCTGCTTGGCTTCTCCGGCGAGCCGTGCACGGTGACCCAGCAAAGCCTGACCAGTAAAGAGCTGTCGCTGTTTACCTCGCGTCTCAACAGTCATCGCTTCCCGCTGGTGATTGACTGGATGGAACAGGGGCTGATCCAGCCAGAAAAACTGGTGACGCACTACTTCCCGCTGAGCGAGATTGAACAGGCGATGACCCTGTTTGAGAAAGATCCCAAGAGCTGCTGCAAAGTCATTTTAGCTGTATGACACCAGACAGCCGGTTGGCGGCAGACTGAACCTGCCCCGACCGGTACAAACTACCCTGCGACTATAAATATAATGGAGTGACCATGTTTAAGAACCTCCGCTGGACTATCGTACTGTTGCTGTTCATGGTCTACATGATCAATTACCTCGATCGCGTGGCCCTCTCACTGACCGTGCCGATGATTGAAAAAGATCTGATGCTGAATGCCGAACAGTTCGGCCTGATTTTCGGCAGCTTCTTCTTCGGTTACGCGCTATTTAACTTTATTGGTGGCCTCGCCACCGACAAATTCGGCCCTACGCTGGTAATGGGCGCGGCCGTTGGCATGTGGTCGCTGTTCTGTGGCCTGACGGCCGTTGCCACCGGCTTCTGGTCCATGCTGATCCTGCGTGTGCTGTTTGGCATGGCGGAAGGCCCGATCTGCGCCTCAGCTAACAAAGCCATTAACGGCTGGTTCCCCAAAAAACAGGCGGCCACTGCGATGGGCTTACTCAGCGCCGGTTCGCCACTGGGCGGTGCAGTGGCTGGCCCGATCATCGGCTATCTGGCACTGGCTTTTGGCTGGCGTCCGGCCTTCGTGATCATCTGCTCCATCGGTATTGTGTGGATGGTGGTGTGGTTCCTGATTGCCGCCGATAATCCGCTGAAAAGCCGCCGCGTCAGCGAAGATGAGCGCCTGCTGGTGACGAAGCTGAAAGAGGAGCAGACCACCCCGGACGAAGAGCTGGCTCAGGCCGCGCACGGTCTTGGATACTATCTGCGCCAGCCGATTATCCTGGTCACCGCTTTTGCCTTCTTTTGCTATAACTACATTCTGTTCTTCTTCCTGAGCTGGTTCCCGGCCTATCTGGTGCAGGCGCATAACCTCGATATCAAATCGATGAGTATGACCACCATGATCCCGTGGATTGTCGGCTTTGTCGGTCTGGCGCTCGGCGGCTGGATCTCAGATAAGATCTTCAACATCACCGGTAAGCTGCTGCTTTCACGAAAAATTGTGCTGGTGGTCTCGCTGTTGGCCGCTGCTGTTTGCGTGGGTCTGGCAGGTTCTGTAAAAGGGGTTTACCCGGCAGTGATCCTGATGTCCGTGTCGATTTTCTTCCTGTATATCACGGGCGCTATTTACTGGGCGATTATTCAGGACGTGGTGCACAAGAGCCGCGTGGGCGGGATCAGTGGCTTTATCCACCTGATCGGCAGCATCTCCGGTATTATCGGCCCGATTGTCACCGGCTACATCGTGCATCACACCGGTAAATTCGACAGCGCCTTTATCCTTGCCGGCGTGGTAGCTGCCCTGGGCGCGATGCTGGTGCTGTTTGTGATTAAAAGTCCGAAAACGCAGAATAAAGCGGTTTCTGTTTGAAATAAGGTGCGCGGACAACCGCGCACTGACAAAGCGAAAGGATACTCTATGCTTTCCCCTGAACATCTGGCTGCGGGCGTTGCACGTCCGGAGTATGACCGCAAAAAATTACGCACCCGCATGGTTCATATCGGTTTTGGCGCTTTCCACCGCGCTCATCAGGCCGTCTGCTCCGACCGGCTGGCGAACGAGCACGGCAGCGACTGGGGCTACTGCGAGGTAAACCTCAACAGCGGGGAGCTGATCCAGGCACTGAAAAAGCAGGATTGCTGCTATACCGTAGCAGAGATGGCCGGTGATGACATGGCGCTGCGGGTGATCGGAGTGGTCACCTCGGCCCTGCACGGCAAGTCCGACGGCATCAACGCCGTGATTGATGCGCTCTGCCAGCCGGATGTGGCGATCGTCTCCATGACCGTGACGGAAAAAGGCTACTGCTATGAGCCGTCCAGCGGCAAACTGGATCTCGCCCACCCTTCAATCGTTCACGATATTGCTAACCCACAGGCACCGATCTCGCTGCCTGGCCTGATCCTCGCCGGGATTACCCACCGTCGCGAGCTGGGTCTGCCGCCGTTCAGCGTGATGTCGTGCGATAACATGCCGGAAAACGGACATGTGACGCGCAACGTGATTGTCGGGCTGGCGGAGAAACATAGCGCTGAGCTGGCCGAATGGATTGGCAAAAACCTCACCTTCCCTTCCACCATGGTGGATCGCATCGTACCGGCAATGACCGAAGAAACCCACGCCACACTGCGCGAAAAACTGGGCTGTGATGATCCGGTCAGCGTGGCCTGCGAACCATTCCTGCAGTGGGTGATTGAGGACAACTTCGTCAGCGGCCGCCCGCAGTGGGAAAAAGCCGGTGCAGAGCTGGTCAGCAATGTACTGCCTTATGAAGAGATGAAGCTGCGCATGCTGAACGGCAGCCACTCCTTCCTGGCTTATCTTGGTTACCTTGCTGGTTATCAGCACATCAGCGACTGCATGGCCGATATGCATTTCCGCCAGGCTGCCCGCCAGCTGATGATGGATGAACAGGCTCCCACTCTGCATACCAAAGGCGTTGACCTGGGTGCCTATGCCGATTCTCTGATTGCCCGATATGAGAATCTGGCGATCAAACACCGCACCGCGCAGATAGCTAACGATGGTACGCAGAAGCTGCCGCAGCGCTGGCTGGACAGCATCCGCTGGCACCTGAACAACGGCAGTGATTTTGATCTGCTGGCGCTGGGCGTGGCCGGATGGATACGCTATATGGGGGGCGTGAATGAGCAAGGCGAGCAGATTGAGATCCGCGACCCAATGCGCGACCTGTTGGCACAGCGTGTGGCAGAAACCGCTGAAGGCGAAGCCCGCGTAGCCGCACTGCTGTCGATCAAAGCAGTGTTTGGTGAGGATTTAGCCACCCGCACGCAGTTTGTCTCGCGAGTGAACCATTTCTATCAGCTTCTGCTGACAAAAGGTGCCAAAGAAGCGGTAAAACAGACGGTTGCCAGGGCTTAAACCAATAAGCGCTGGCGCAAAGCCAGCGCGCTGTTTTAGACTCAGGCTTTAACGCAGCGGGCCTTCAGCCCATCGCTATACGGATATTGCCGAATGTCTATTGCCTATACCATTACCGCCAGCGAGCCGGTGAATCAGCAGATTTATCGCTTTCTGCGTCAGGACATTGTGACCTGTGCAATCCCGCCCGGGTCGCTGCTGTCTGAAAAAGAAGTGTCTGCCCGCTTCAGCGTCTCCCGGCAGCCGGTGCGGGAAGCCTTTATCAAACTTGCCGAAGCTGGTCTGGTTCAGGTCTTGCCTCAGCGAGGCACCTTTGTCCGGAAAATCTCCGCCCAGCGCGTGGCCGATGGCCGCTTTATCCGCGAAGCGGTGGAAGTGGCGGTGATCCGCCGGGCAGCAGTGGAAGCTTCAGCGGAATCGCTGGCGCTGTTGCAGCACAATCTTCAGCTACAAAGGATCTCGGCAGAGCGTCATGACAGCCAGGGTTTTCTGCTGCTCGATGATGAATTTCACCGGCTGATTGCGCAGAGCATCAACTGCGAGCTGGCGTGGGAAACGGTAGAAAATATCAAAGCGGCAATGGATCGGGTCCGCTTCCTGACGCTGAGCAAAGTATCGCCACCGGAAAGTTTGATCCAGCAACACGAAGAGATTTACCAGGCGCTGGTCGCACGCGATGCGGGCGAAGCGGAGAAAGCGCTGCGCCGCCATCTGCAGGAGATGATCTTCTCCATCACCCCTATCGCCGAGCAGAACAGCGAGTGGTTTGAGAAACCGTAATTATCCCTGAAAACCGGCGTGTAAAGCGCCGGTCTTATTTGCCAAAGGTATCCCCCTTTTAGACCCTGCATTACGCCACCTGCGGTTCAGGCCAGCGCTGCGAGGGATAAAGCGCCATGCGGATATTGAACAGATAAAAAAGCGGCCGGAACAGCGCCATATCGCTGCGGCACTGCCCTTCCGTTCTGACCAGCAGCAGATCCAGTTCATCCAGCAGGGACTGTGGTGGCTCAATATAGATATTCTTCAGACGCTGTTTGAAATACTTGTTAATCTCAAACATCAGCGCACCGGACTCCAGCGCGTGCTCCCGGAGCAGCGCTTCATGGCGGGCGTAAAAGTCATAGCAGTTCACCCCCAACCAGATCTCAGTAATCAGGTTACCACCCAGCGCCACGCCAGGCGTCGGGTCAATTTTGTTACGGGGCAGAATGATATTGATCTTATCAATCTGGCTGGCAACGAACTGCTGGCGCGCCCGCAGTGAAGCGGTATTAATGTTGATCTCGCCGGTAAACTGCAGCAACTCTTTAATCCCCTTCCGCAACACGCGGCGGGCAGACCATGACGGCCTTTTGTTACGGATAATCGCCGTCACCACCGCCGCCAGCACGATGCCTGTAATGGTCGAAATCGAGGCGTTAATAATCGACAGTAAATCGGGCTTCAGGTCGTGAGACATCCCGATAAAACTCGGGATTTGCGTGGCAATAATCAGCCCGATAAAGTTGGTTGATGGGTTCGCGATCACCAGTCCCAGCGCCAGAAGGCCGGGGGCCAGGCAGATAATCAACGCTTCATAGCTGACCGCCAACGGGATAATCAGCCCGACGTACAGAATACTGATCAGAATGGCCATCAGCACCCCTTTCAGAAAGACCTGCATGGAGGCAACCGGGCTGTCGAGAGAGGCGAAAAATGAACAGACCACGGCGGCAATCATCGGTGCTGTTCCGCCATCCACCCAGCCGGTACCAATCCAGAACAGACAGCCGATCATGGTGGCGAAGAAGGCGGTAAAGCAGGACAGCAGGATCAACCCCTTGTCGCGGTGCTTTCTGATCAGCTTCAGCTTGCTGGGTTTCTTTTCGGTACCCAGCTGGCTGACGCGCGCTCTGGCGTTGAAATAGGACTCCGAGATGCGGATAAAGTTAAGCAGGCGCTCCATCAGACCGATAAATAACAGACCTTCTTCCGCCGTCATTTCTCCCTGGCTGTAAAGCGTTTTTATTCGCTCCTGCGAAGCCAGAATATCCTCCTGGATCGCCTGCGCCTGGCCGCTCTGCTCCGGGCTGTTCAGCCATACCAGGAAGTGGCTGAAGGATTCAGCCACAAAGTCGGGGAACACAATACCCTGCTCTGCCAGCAGGCTGAGACGCTTCTCAATCGCGGTCAGGGTCGGGATCAGATACGAGAGGTGTTGATACTGGGCACTGACCAGACGGATTAGCCTGCGCGCCTCATCCCCTTCATAGACGCAGTGGGTGATCAGCGTTTCGACGGATATCGGGTAGTTCGCCATCTGCACCAGGATCTGATCGCGTTCCGGCGTGCTCTGTTTCGATTCGCTGGTCAGCAGTTCGTTGCAGACATTTTTGGCGCTCTCAAACCAGTTGCTGACGCTGTTTTCCAGCATGTTGCGCATGGTCACCGGGAACACCAGCATATGCACCAGGCTGGAGCAGACAATGGCGACGGTAATCTCTTCAATACGGGAGATAACGGTATAGGTTATCGACAGCGGCGTGGTGACATCGGCAAAGCCCATGATCGCGGCACTGTAGCCCGCCAGCATAAAGATGTAGCTTTTCGGCGTCCGGTCATGCAGCGAGAGGTACAGGCAAAATGCCACCCACAGCGAAACGCTGAGGCTGAACAGGATCGGCGTGGTGACGGTCAGCGGATAGATTAAAAAGATAAAGATGCCGCCCAGCACGGTGCCGAGAAAGCGGAACATCGCTTTCGACAGCGTGGAAGCGGAATAGAGCTGTGAGATAACGTAAACCGACACCATTGCCCAGGCTGGTTTATCAAGGTTCAGTTTCAGGGCGATGTACAAAGCTAAAAATGCCGCGATGCAGGTTTTGATAGCGAACATCAGCGCATTTTTGGATAACCACTTCATTGCAGACTCAACAGCTCACCAGAAAGTAAAACGCTATTTTAGCTATTTCACTGCGGGGCGACAGCGTTTTGCTGATAGATAGTTTGTAACAAAATAATCACACTACGGGAAAGTATGCTCGCTAGCTATGACTCATGTCTGAATTTGTGCCGCGATTTCTTGACGGATTGATGAAAGGACAGTTGCTGGTATTTCATCCTGAATTGATTCTTCTCAGTGACTCAATTATTAACCACATGTACATTTCAGCAGAGCAAAAGCGCCGTTAAATTGGAAAGCTGTTGCCTTTTTTCTGAGACGCACCAGAAAGCCCATCATATCAGGAGGATAAGATGTTCAGACTTTTTGAAGTCAGCTACGATGAACTGAAAAACACAAATCCAGAAAACTTGTATAAGCTTAGAAAGAAAGTTTTTTATGACCGACTCGGCTGGGAGGTAATCTGCCAGAATGATATGGAATTTGATGAATATGACAAATCTGGCGCACGCTATATTATTGGCGTTTGTAACCGTAAGCTGATCTGCAGTGTTCACTTTGTCATGCTGGATTAACCTAATATGATTACACATACGTTCAAAAAATGTTTCAACAATGTTGATCTGCCAGCTAAAGGCATAGAATCAAGTCGTTTTTTTGTTGATAAACACCTTTCCAGACAATACCTGGGGTTTCACTACCCTGTCAGCGACGCCCTTTTTCTTGCCATGATTAATTTCTCGCGCCATTGGGATACTAATGGAATTTATACAATTATCAGTCACGCTATGCTTAAAATTATTGAGCGTTCTGGATGGAAAATCAGATTAATAAAAGAAGCGCAACTATCCTGTAATGAGAAAATCTATCTTGTCTTTCTTCCATCAGACGAAGCTAGCCAGATAAATATGTCAAAAAGGTTACAAGGGAAATTGAAAGTATCATGCTTGTCGCTATTAGAATGGCCAATGCGTTTACCAATCAATGAATTGACTTGACTTGACTTGACTTGACTTGACTTGACTTGATTAAATTCGGCTCAACGCTCAGTCCAATAGCCTGCCGGGCGTTGGTAACGCCCAATTTATTAACGCTATTCTTCACATGAAACTTTACTGTACTTAATGACACCCCAATAATGCTGGCTATATCTGCATAACTCTTACCTTTACTTATCCAATACATTACCTCATTTTCACGAGTTGTGAAAATGCTTTGTGAAGATTCATTACGTTTTTTTTCACCGCCTGAAAGCACGGCTTCACTCAAGTTATGCATTTGTTCATTTATTTCTATCAGCAACATCTGGAGTGAATTCCTCTCAGCTTTTAGGTATTTTTCACATTCACTTCGTTTATGATCGATAATTATAGAAAGAAGTGCAAGGTTATTCAAATGATCATGCAATACAAAGGTATAGCCGTTAACAATATTGTATTTCCTCGATAGCTGAGAAATTTTGTTAAATTTAATATCAGATATTAATGTTATGTTATCGTCCCATGCAAAAGGAGATGCTCGTCGGTATGCCGTAAATATCACCGGATCAACATTTTGAAAGTTATTCTCTTTATATAGCTTCACCCACTCATCCGGATAACTGGACACAATCAGTATTTTTGATGGATCTTTTTTATTTAATACGGTATATGCATACTCCAGATCTTTATAAGGCTCGAGTTTTCGACCAACAAAGCACTTAAATGTTTCCAGTAAAACTTCATTATTCATCAAAACAGAAAACATGTTAACTCCATTTAATCTTAGACTGCATTTAAGTACAGGAATCGCTGCACTTAAGTACAGTCTGATAAGTACTTATGTTTAATTGAATCAGGTAATGAATACTAATATTGTCATTTACAGAAAATCATAAATTAGAGGCAAGCGTAAAATACTTTAATTCATTTATAAAAAGTCCCTTCACATAAAAAGGAAGATAAAAAAAGCCTCAAGAAAAATATCAAACCAAAGATAACGACTGGCATCGTGCTGATATTATTTCTTCGATCAAAAAAACGGGTACCTCTTTGTCGGCGTTATCAAGAGAGCATGACCTGTCATCCTCAACACTTACCAATGCCCTTTACCGGAAATGGCCACGTGGTGAAAAAATCATCTCGGAGCACCTTAATGTTCCGCCCTGGGAAATCTGGCCCTCTCGTTATAAGATCATTAACCGCGGCCAGTGAATATGTCCGCTATCGAATTGAGTGGCTGTTTTGCTTAACAGCTATAACCAGTAAAAATTGTGTGGGATATTCTGATGATGACTGAGAATACGAATCAAGGTCATCCTTTGCCCTGGGGGCAGATTAAGCTCTTTCATTATTTTCCTGGTCCGGACCTCGCTTTAATCTGCTGCAAAAAAACTTCCTTATCCCAGGGTTCTGGCATACCGCTGCCGATCCCCTCAGCCAGCAAATCACGCAATGCCTGAAGCCGTGATTCTGCCTGCTTTTCACGTAACAACTACAGGGCATCGCGCAATACTTCACTCTGCGTTCTGTAATCGCCAGACGGAACCAGAGAGTCAATGAACTCACGAAGTTCATCACCAACATCAATAATCATGGTGCGAGCCATAAAGGCAGGGAGTCAGTTGCTCTCCCTGCCTTTTCACTCAGAAAGCAATTAAGCAATAGTTACATCTTTCGCCAGGTACACATCCTGCACAGAGTTGATCAGCGCCACGCCATCCTTCATTGATTTCTTGAAGGCTTTACGGCCAAGGATCAGCCCCATGCCACCAGCACGCTTGTTGATAACCGCTGTGCGCACGGATTCTGCCGTATCGGTTTCACCTGCAGCCGCACCGCCAGAGTTAATCAGCCCCGCGCGACCCATATAACAGTTCGCCAGCTGGTAACGCACCAGATCGATTGGGTTATCGCTGGTCAACTTGCTGTAGACGCGGTCATCAGTGGAACCGAATTTTACCGCAGTGTAGCCGCCGTTATTTTCTGCCATCTTCTGCTTGACGATATCCGCCCCGATGGTGGCTGCCAGGTGGTTAGCCTGCCCGGTCAGATCGGCGCTGGCATGGTAATCCACCCCGTCTTTTTTGAAGTCGTTATTACGCAGATACGCCCACAGCACGGTGACCATGCCCAGCTCATGCGCACGTTCAAACGCCACGGAGATCTCTTCCAGCTGGCGACGTGACTGTTCAGAACCAAAGTAGATGGTTGCGCCAACCGCAATCGCGCCCAGGTTAAACGCCTGCTCCACGCTGGCATACAGCGTCTGGTCATACTGCGTCGGGTAGCTCAGCGTTTCGTTATGGTTCAGTTTGACCATAAAAGGGATCCGGTGCGCATAGCGGCGCGAAACCGAAGCCAGCACGCCATAGGTCGAGGCCACACAGTTACAGCCTGACTCTATCGCCAGCTCAACGATATTTTTCGGATCGAAGTACAGTGGGTTCGCCGCGAAGGATGCGCCCGCGGAGTGCTCAACGCCCTGATCCACCGGCAGGATGGAAAGGTAGCCGGTGCCCGCCAGACGCCCTGTGTTGTACAGCGTCTGCATGTTGCGCAGCACCGCAGGAGAACGATTGTTATCGATCATCACGCGATCAACATAATCCGCGCCCGGTAAATAGAGGCTGTCCGCTGGAATGGTCATGCAGCGATGTTGCAGAAGAGTGTCCGCTTCTTTGCCCAATAACTGTACGATGTCCGTCATGATAACTCCTGTCTTAAGGTGGGAGGGCAGGCTAATCCCTGCCCCACTCATGTGAAAATCTGACCCCAAACAGCGTGGACCCATCACCCCACTTAACGCAAATTGCTGACTCCATTTTTCAGAACGATCCCTGTGAAAAATTTATAAAAAATCGCCTACCACCAACGATGAAAATGGTGCACCGGACCGTGTCCGCCGCCCACTTCCAGCGAATCAGCCTGTTCGAGCGCGTCCTGCAGCCACTGCTTCGCTTCCTGCAAGGTTGAGAACCAGTTATCGTGCCGTGGCCGCAGCGCCGCCAGAGCAGCAGAAAGCGTACAGCCCGTGCCATGAGTGTTTTTGGTGGCTATGCGGGGGGCCGTAAAACGTTCCTGATGGTCGCGGGTGAACAGCCAGTCCGGGCTCTCTTTATCGCTCAGATGGCCGCCTTTCATCAGTACCGCCTGGCATCCCATTTTCAGCAGCTTCTCTCCCTGCTGGCGCATCTCTTTCTCATCGCGAGCGACAGCACATTCCAGCAGTGCTGCGGCTTCCGGCAAATTTGGCGTGATAAGAGAGACCTGCGGCAATAGTCGCTCACGCAGCGTGGCAACAGCCCGGGGAGAAAGTAGCGGATCGCCGCTTTTTGCCAGCATCACCGTGTCCAGCACCACCCATGGGATAGCGGCTGAGATCAGTCCATCCGCCACCACTTCCACAATATCGCTCTCGCTGAGCATGCCGATTTTAACGCTGTCGGTACGCACATCACTGAGTACGGATGAGAGTTGCGCAGCCACGAAATCTGGCTCAACCCGACAGACCGACTGCACGCCACGGGTATTTTGTGCCACCAGCGCGGTAATCACGCTGGTGCCGTAAGCACCCAGCGCGGAAAATGTTTTGAGGTCGGCCTGAATCCCTGCTCCGCCGCTTGGATCGGTTCCGGCAATGGTCAGTGCATTAATCCGCTTCATACCATCACCTCCGCATCCAGGCCATACAGCGCGTCGAGGAACAGCGGTTCAAAGCTGCCAGGCCCCGCAGCAGCAGAGGCCGCCCTTTCTCCGGCCAGGCTCATCACACGACATGCGCTGGCAATGTGCGTCAGCCTGTCACCCGGCAGCGCGGAGAAACCAGCCACTACCGCCGATAATGCACAGCCGGTTCCCACCACGCGCGTCATCAGAGCTGAGCCTCCGGGGATTTCCAGCAGCCGTTGTCCGTCAGTGACGTAATCCACCTCCCCCGTCACTGCCACAATTGCACCACAGGTTTGCGCCAGCAGGCGGGCAGCCTCCAGCGCAGCGGCAGAACTGTGCAGGCTGTCAACACCGCGCCCTGCCACAGCCTGGCGTGCCAGCGCCATAATTTCTGAAGCGTTACCGCGAATGGCCGCCGGACGATGTTCCAGCAAACGCTGGCAGAAATCAGTCCGGAAAGTTAGTGCGCCCACCGCGACCGGATCCAGCGTCCAGGGATGGCCCACTTTATTCGCGGCCTTAACGGCAATCAGCATCGCTTCGCTGCGCGCGGCAGTTAAGGTGCCGACATTGATCAGCACACCATCAGCAATGGCGCTGAATTCAGCGGCTTCCTGCGGCTCAATAACCATCGCCGGAGAAGCCCCCAGCGCCAGCAAAACATTGGCGGTAAAAGTCTGCACCACATCATTGGTCAGGCAATGCACCAACGGCGCGGTGTGGCGGAAAAGAGTAAGTGAAGCAGCGGCCTGAGGGGCAGTGAAGAGATGAGGTTGGATCATGGTAACACTCCCAACCGGCGATCAAGAAGGCGATGCACTCCGGCATCTGACTTCCCTCCGCTGGCATTATCCAGTTCAGGTTCGACGGGTTTTTCTCAGCCCTTTCTTTGGAAAGAAACGGCACCCCGAGTCATTGATAAATCAGTAAATTTTTGATTATTCCACTTACCAAGTTAGATAAAGCATAAGTGACTTGATCCCACTTTGTAAACCACTTTTGATCCCACTTGTGATCCCATTTTTGAATCAGATTTCAGGCATAAAAAAGCCACCCTGAAGGTGGCTTATCATCGGCTTATTTATTCAACATCGAACTGCCCATATCAAATGTCAGGTTATCAATCCCGTTGTTATAAACTTCACTGGCAGTTGCCGATACAGCACTGCTGAATGCAGTTCCATCCGGCACAACACTGACCTGAATCCCCAAGTTGTTAGTAATAGGCGGGACTGCCATTTGTGCATTGGCAAACATGTTGCTCGCCTGAGGCTGCGCCTGTGCCATTGTCGCAATCTGGGATGACCCACCAGTTAAGAAGTTATAGGCCTGCTGAGCTTTCTCTACACCGTAACCGATTGGGGAGTCTGTGTAGTATGCTCCATTCTCCGAAAGATGCTGTTTTGTCCCGAATAGTTCAGTATTCATCCGGTTAGCCCATCCAGCTAATGCAGTTGACCATTCCAGCAGCTTCGCGGTTGTCTCCCCCGCCATGCTCCCCAGGCCTTCGATTAGCGGTTTAGCTGCTACAAAGGCGTCATCCAAACTTTTGGTCGATGCCCCGGCTGATTCTAGGGATTTTGCAAAACTCGCAGCGAAGGTGTCCTGCAATGAGTCTCCAACCTGATCCGCTTTTTGCCCAAGATTATTCAGAAAATCAACGTTTTTCTGTTGAGAAGCGTTTAGAATCTGGCCTGTGCTAACAAGATTATCAAGAGTATCGATAACGTTCTCACCATTATAACTAACTGATTTTGTAACATAAGAGAAGTCATTGACCACCTCTGACAGAGCGGTGAATTCTGACTCTGTAAGAGTCGCGGATTTTCTAAGTCCTTGCAAGAGCACCGCTAATTCCACAGGACCTTTTACTCCACGTAAAGTAGAACCAGCTCCTTCTCTACTGAAGCCACCACGTGTGGTCATTATTTTCAGCCAGTCAGACATTTCACCACCACCACTGAAGGCCCAAGATCCGTCTTTGGCTTGCTTCCATTGCCCTTGACTTAACTGCCCGATCTTGTCCTGGGTGTCCCTGGCAATATCAGAAATTTTTTCATAGGACAGTGAGAAATGATGTGGCCTTCACAACTCAGGTGCGCCATCAGCGCAAACTGCAGCAGGAAGGCGCTAACGACTGGTTGCTGGCTGGCGGCATTAATATTAACTTTTAATCCTCACATGCGCCGGGCAGACCTCCCCGCCCGGTGCGCTCAAGATCCAGGCTATCCAGAACATCCAGACGCCAGATTTCATGCATCGCCACAAACAGCAGACAGATCGTCTTGATCATCTTCAGCAACCCCGCAATACCCTAAGCGGCGGCCATGTCAGTTTTGTCTTTATTGACACTGGCCTGCCTTCCTGAAACCGTCAACTCAGATCCGGGAATGTTTGCCGTTCCTGCCCTTTTTGCTACAGTCCGGCTATAGATTACTTTGGGGCGACAGCTCGCCCACCGCACAGGCCACAATAAAACGAATTATGATCAGACCGCTTAATGAACAATATGGCATCAGCGTGGCGGCACTCAAAATGCTGCAATATCTGAAACAGATTTCACGCGGAGATCGCGGGTTTTCCATTCTTGATACCGCGCTGAACCACCGCTGCAACGTGACGCCACCCGATAATTTCAGGCTGCTCGATGAGCTTTTTGAGGCCGGCAAAATTGATTACGATTACTGCGGCACCGGACTGGATGGCGAGCGGCATGTTAAGCCGGTCTGGTAAGTCGCCGCAGATCGACAACCACCTGGTACCGCGTTAACCCGACTTTGCTAAAGAGATGACTATGGCCATACGCCCCTTCACCGAAGCCGATCGCCCCTTTTTACGCACGCTGTTTCTCGCTTCACGCAAGGCAAACTGGCACTGGCTGGACGGCAAAGAGTGGCGGCTGGAAGATTTTGATCGTGTGACACTGGGTGAGCGGGTTCTGGTCGCGGAAGACGATGGGCATCGCACCGGTTTTGCCGCCGTTCTGCCCAATGATAATTTCCTGCACAGCCTGTTTGTTGACCCCGCCTGGCAGGGTCGCGGCGTGGGTAGCGAACTGTTGAAAGCGGTGCAAGCTGGGTTTACCTCAACGGGTGCGCTGAAATGCCTGAAAGCCAATGTCAGGGCGCAGGCATTTTATCTGAAACACGGCTGGAAAGTGATCGGCAGCGGAGAAAGTGAACAGGGTGAATACCTGCTGATGCATTACGTGCTTTAAGTGCTTAATACCTTAGATTTGTGGGTTTTTTGGGTTTTTGGGTTTTTGGTTTTTTGGTTTTTTGGTTTTTTTAAGCAGACGATGCAGAAGCTTAAGGCGTGGGGAAGGCTGGCCGGGAATAAAGCGTCTCAGGCCAGGGACGGCCTGAGTCGGGCTGCCAGGGACGGCGCCTTTTGCGTCTTTATGAGCGGCCAACCTTCCCCTCGCAGGCACTGAATTTGCCTTTTTTAGTGCGACCTGCGTACCATTCGGGTACTTCAGAAACCTGCCTTACACTGCGCGGAACGCGATATCTTCGGGAATAACTTCCCCTTCCCAGTAAAGCTGCGCAGCCACCAGTCCTGCCAGTTGACGGTACATCATCGTGAACTCGCTCTCAGGACGGCGCACTACCGTTGGCTGACCGTCATCCAGATCTTCACGCAGGGTGATATGCAGCGGCAACTGGCTCAACAGACGGGTGTGATACTGCTCCGCCAGCTTTTCTGCCCCACCAGTGCCAAAAATCGGCTCATGATGACCACAGTTGCTGCAGATATGCATGCTCATGTTTTCCACCACCCCCACCACCGGCACATTGACCTTCTCAAACATCACAATGCCTTTACGCGCATCGATCAGCGCAATGTCCTGCGGCGTGGTCACCACAACGGCACCGGTGACCGGCACGTTCTGCGCCAGTGTCAGTTGGATATCCCCTGTGCCCGGCGGCATGTCCAGCACCAGATAATCCAGCTCCGGCCACAGCGTTTCATTTAGCAACTGCATCAGTGCCTTGCTGGCCATCGGCCCGCGCCACACCATAGCATTGTCATCGGTCACCAGATAACCGATGGAGTTGGTCGCCAGCCCGTGCGCGATAATCGGAGCCATGTGCGTACCATCCGGAGAGGTTGGTCGCTCATCCCGCGTGCCGAGCATATCCGGGATAGACGGGCCGTAAATATCAGCATCCAGCAGGCCCACTTTAGCCCCTTCAGCCACCAGCGCCAGCGCCAGATTCACGGCAGTGCTGGATTTCCCCACCCCGCCCTTTCCGGAACTGACCGCGATAATGTTCTTAACACCGTTCACTCCGGCATGATTTTTCACCCGCTTCAGCGTGGCAATGTTATGACTCAGCCGCCAGCTGATGGCGGTGGCATTGGTCAGGCGCAGCAGCTCGGCACTGGTCGCTTCCTTCAGGGCTTCAAATCCACTGTGCCAGACAAACGGCATCACCAGTTCAATATGCAGAGTATTGTCCATCAGCGCACAGTGGTGCAGCGCCTTCAGGGTGGTGAGATTATGCTTTAGCGTCGGATGTTCAAATGTGGTCAATACGCCCATGACCATAGCGCGCAGCGCTTCCGGAGAGTGCTGTCCCTGGGATTGTGATGTCATCCCGGCTCCTTTTTTGATTGTTGGTTCTGATAATCAGAGCATATCAGATGTGGCCGGACCTGGTCGCGACAGGCTGCAAAAAACGGCGGCCACCATGCAGGATTGTTTACGCAGGGAGGGGCTTTCGGTTACCATCTGAACCCCCTTTTTTAAACAGGTATGAGCGAAGTCTTACTATGACTCAAGTCGCGAAAAAAATAATGGTAACGTGCGCCCTGCCGTACGCCAACGGCTCAATCCATCTCGGCCACATGCTCGAGCATATCCAGGCAGATATTTGGGTCCGTTACCAGCGAATGCGCGGCAACCAGGTTTACTTCATCTGTGCTGACGATGCCCACGGTACGCCGATCATGCTGAAAGCTCAGCAGCTGGGTGAGGAGCCGGAGCAGATGATTGCCGAAATGAGTCAGGAACATCAGACCGACTTTGCTGGTTTCAATATCAGCTACGACAACTATCACTCAACGCACAGTGAAGAAAACCGTGAGCTGTCTGAACTGATCTATACCCGTCTGAAAGAGAACGGTTTTATCAAGAACCGGACGATTTCCCAGCTGTACGATCCGGAGAAAGGCATGTTTCTGCCTGACCGTTTCGTCAAGGGAACCTGTCCGAAGTGTAAATCACCGGATCAGTACGGCGACAACTGCGAAGTCTGTGGCGCAACCTACAGCCCAACCGAGCTGATTGAGCCGAAATCGGTGGTTAGCGGTGCCACGCCTGAGATGCGTGACTCTGAGCACTTCTTTTTTGACCTGCCAGAGTTCAGTGCCATGCTGCAGGCCTGGACCCGCTCCGGCGCACTGCAGGAGCAGGTTGCGAACAAGATGCAGGAGTGGTTCGAATCCGGCCTGCAACAATGGGATATCTCCCGCGATGCGCCGTACTTCGGCTTTGAAATCCCTGGCGCGCCGGGCAAATACTTCTACGTCTGGTTGGATGCGCCAATCGGTTACATGGGATCGTTTAAAAACCTCTGCGACAAGCGCGGAGATATCGATTTCGATGCTTTCTGGCATAAAGATTCTGACGCCGACCTGTATCACTTTATCGGCAAAGATATCGTCTATTTCCACAGTCTGTTCTGGCCAGCGATGCTGGAAGGCAGCAACTTCCGTAAGCCAACCAGCCTGTTCGTGCACGGCTATGTCACGGTGAACGGCGCGAAGATGTCCAAATCGCGCGGCACCTTTATCAAGGCCAGCACCTGGCTGCAGCATCTGGATGCCGACAGCCTGCGCTACTACTACGCGGCCAAGCTCTCTTCACGTATTGATGATATCGACCTGAATCTGGAAGATTTCGTGCAGCGCGTGAATGCCGACATCGTGAACAAAGTGGTGAACCTGGCTTCCCGTAACGCCGGTTTCATCAACAAGCGTTTTGGCGGCAAGCTGTCGGCCGAACTGGCTGACCCGGCGCTGTACAAAACCTTTACCGATGCCTCCGCCAGCATTGCGGAAGCCTGGAACAGCCGTGAGTTCAGCCGCGCTATTCGTGAAATCATGGCGCTGGCCGATGCGGCTAACCGCTATGTCGACGAGCAGGCTCCATGGGTGGTGGCAAAACAGGAAGGCCGCGATGCCGATCTGCAGGCGATCTGCTCTATGGGCATCAACATGTTCCGCGTGCTGATGACCTGGCTCAAGCCGGTGCTGCCTTTACTGACCGAACGCACCGAAGCCTTCCTGAATCATGAGCTGAGCTGGGATGGCATTGAGCAACCGCTGCTGGACCATACCATTTCTGCCTTTAAAGCACTGTACAGCCGCATTGAAATGGACAAGGTCAATGGCCTGATTGAAGCGTCAAAAGAAGATGCCGCTGCGGCAAACAAACCTGCGGTAACCGGCCCGCTGGCCGATGCGCCGGTTGCCGACACCATCAATTTTGATGACTTTGCCAAAGTGGATATGCGCGTGGCGCTGATCAAGACTGCCGAACTGGTGGAAGGATCGGACAAACTGCTGCGTCTGGTGCTGGATATGGGCGGCGAAACCCGTCAGATCTTCTCCGGTATCCGCGCAGCCTATCCTGATCCGTCCGTGCTGGAAGGTCGCATGACTGTGGTGGTGGCTAACCTGGCACCGCGTAAGATGCGTTTCGGCATGTCGGAAGGCATGGTGCTGTCCGCAGGCCCTGGCGGTAAAGACCTGTTTATCCTGGGTGCCGACAGCGGCGCACAACCGGGTATGCAGGTTAAATAAGCCTACCGGTCCGGGTGGAGTGAGTTCCGCCCGGCTGTTCGTGTATTCACCGTATCTGTAGTGGCGAACTGATTCGATTGAAAGAATTTGTTCGCCCTTTTTTCTTCCCCAGCCTTTTCCCCACACAAATCCCTGCTTCATGCCACGACTGTGACCGGTAGCACACTTATTCTTTTGATCGTATGATTAACGCACATAAAACCAGGAGCTTATCATGCGTAGCGCGCTCTCTGTTGGCTGGCGAATTCTCCGTGCCTTTATCATTATTTACCTCTGCCTGTATGCCGGAACCGGCCTCTCTGCCCTGTTACCGGTGACCATTCCTGGCAGCATCATCGGTATGCTGATCCTTTTCACCCTGCTGGCTTTACAGCTGCTTCCGGTGGAGTGGGTGAAACCCGGCAGCACCCTGCTGATCCGCTATATGGGCCTGCTGTTTGTGCCGATCAGCGTCGGGATCATGAGCTATACCGATGTCCTGAGCGCGCAGTTCGGTCCGATTGTCGTTTCTGTGGCGGTGAGCACCTTTATCGTGCTGCTGACTGTCGGGCTGGCCTCACACAAGTTGCATGGCAGAGCGCCAGCAAAACCTGGAGCCGTCGATGAGTGATATTTGGTGGTCGCTGCCGCTGACCATCGCGGTTTTCTTTGCTGCACGCCGGATTGCCGCGAAGGTGAAAATCTCGCTGGTCAACCCGCTGCTGGTGTCGATGGCGGTGATTATTCCTTTGCTGCTGCTGCTCCAGATGCCCTACGCCCGTTATTTTCAGGGAAGCTCAGTGCTGAATCAGCTGCTGCAGCCGTCAGTGGTGGCGCTGGCTGTTCCGCTCTATGAACAGATGCATCAGATCCGGGCGCGCTGGAAATCGATTATTGGCGTCTGCTTTATGGGCAGCATGACCGCGATGATTTCCGGTACCGCCATTGCTCTGTGGATGGGCGCAACGCCGCAAATTGCCGCCACTATTATGCCAAAATCTGTCACTACTCCGATTGCGATGGCGGTGTCCGGCACCCTTGGGGGCATCCCGGCCATCAGCGCAATCTGCGTATTAATAGCTGGCGTGCTGGGGGCTGTCTTCGGCCATATGCTGCTGAACCTGCTGAAAATCACCGGCAAGGCTTCACGCGGTCTGGCGATTGGCAATGCTTCACACGCACTCGGCACTGCGCGCTGTGCGGAGCTGGACTATCAGGAAGGCGCCTACAGCTCGCTGGCGTTGGTGATCTGCGGCATCATCACCTCGCTGCTGGCACCCTTCCTGTTCCCACTGCTGATGCATCTCTGGGGCTAAAACTTGCGATAAGTCGCGGATTTCACTGAACTATTTCATAAATTACATTGTTAATGTGACTAAAATCACATACAACAGCGTAACGGCTCGTCATCATAGGCGGCCGACCCAGTGAAAGAGGCCCGCTATGCATCCACGTTTCCAGACCGCGTTCACCACGCTGCCCACCCTGCTTCAGGCCGCCCTTCAGCCCATTATCGCTTGCGATGACTTTCCGGCTTTTTTCACCCCGGAGCAGGCAGACGAGCTGAAAAACCGCACCGGCCTGGACGATCGCGAGCTGGCCTTTGCCCTGCTGCCTTTAGCCGCAGCCTGTGCGGGGGCTCCCCTTTCCAACTTTAACGTTGGCGCGCTGGCCCGCGGGAAAAGCGGCCATCTCTATTTCGGTGCCAACATGGAGTTCACCGGCGCGACGATGCAACAAACCGTACATGCCGAGCAGAGTGCCATTACCCATGCCTGGATGCGTGGCGAAACGGCGCTGGAAGCCATCACCGTCAACTACACGCCATGCGGCCATTGCCGTCAGTTTATGAACGAACTGAACAGCGGCACCGCGCTGACCATTCATCTGCCAGGCCGCGAGCCTGCCACGTTGGGCGATTATCTGCCGGATGCGTTTGGCCCGCGCGACCTGGCGATCCAGACACTGCTGCTGGATGAGGTCGATCACGGCCTGCCGGTTAAAGGCGATCCGCTGGCGCAGGCGGCGCTGAAGGCCGCTAACCGCAGCCATGCTCCTTATTCACAGGCGTTGAGCGGCGTGGCACTGCAAACCGCTGACGGCGGCATTTTTGCCGGAAGCTATGCCGAGAATGCGGCATTTAACCCGAGCCTGCCCCCGTTACAGGCAGCCCTGAACCTGCTGAATCTGGCCGGGCACGACGTGCTGCAGATCCAGCGTGCCGTGCTGGCGGAAGCGCCGGATGCAAAGGTGATCCAGCGCCAGGCGACGGCTGCCACTCTGCAGGCCCTCGGCTGCAGCAATATCACCACCATTCCTCTGGTTTAATCCTGTCAGTTGCACAATTCCCGCAGCTTTTGTTATCAACTATTAACAAAAGCTGTACTTTCAGATGAATTATTTTAGGATTGGGCCACAACATCCCGATCCGAATGAGTATTGATTGCATGGAACTCGAATACGAAAGTAAACGACCGCTTTATATCCCTTATGCCGGCCCTATTTTGCTGGAATTCCCGTTGCTGAATAAGGGCAGCGCGTTCTCGGTTGAGGAGCGCAATGAATTTAACCTCCGGGGCCTGCTGCCGGAGACGGTGGAAACCATTGAAGAGCAGGCTCAGCGCGCGTGGCGTCAGTTCCAGGACTTTAAAAACGACAACGACAAGCACGTCTACCTGCGCAATATTCAGGACACCAACGAAACCCTGTTCTACCGCCTGCTGGATAACCATCTCGAAGAGATGATGCCGATTATCTACACCCCGACCGTCGGCGCAGCCTGCGAACATTTCTCTGAAATCTACCGTCGCGCCCGCGGTGTATTTATCTCCTACCCGAACCGCGGCAACATCGAAGATATGTTGCAGAACGCCACCAAGCAGAACGTGAAGGTGATCGTGGTGACCGACGGCGAACGTATTCTCGGCCTCGGCGACCAGGGCATCGGCGGTATGGGCATTCCAATCGGTAAGCTTTCTCTGTACACCGCCTGTGGCGGCATCAGCCCGGCTTACACTCTGCCAATAGTGCTGGACGTGGGCACCAATAATCAGCAGCTGCTGAACGACCCGCTGTATATGGGCTGGCGTCATCCGCGTATCACCGGCGAAGAGTACGAGAATTTTGTTAACGAGTTCATTCAGGCGGTGAAGAGCCGCTGGCCAAATGTGCTGTTGCAGTTTGAAGACTTCGCCCAGAAGAACGCCATGCCGCTGCTGGAGCGCTATCGCGATGAAGTCTGCTGCTTTAACGATGATATTCAGGGCACCGCAGCGGTCACCCTGGGCACATTGATTGCCGCCAGCCATGCGGCAGGCAGTAAGATGAGCGAGCAGAAAGTGGTGTTCCTGGGCGCGGGTTCAGCCGGTTGCGGTATTGCCGAGCAGATCATTGCCCAGATGAAGTCCGAGGGCCTGAGCGACGATGAAGCCCGTGCACGGGTATTCATGGTCGACCGTTTTGGTCTGCTGACCGACAAATTGCCTAACCTGCTCAGCTTCCAGAGCAAACTAGTGCAGAAGAGCGATAACCTGGGCAACTGGGATTCATCTTCCGATTCGCTGTCCCTGCTGGACGTGGTGCGCAACGCGCGTCCGGACATCCTGATTGGTGTTTCCGGTCAGCCGGGCCTGTTCAGCGAAGAGATCATCCGCGAGATGAACAAGCACTGTGCGCGTCCTATCGTGATGCCGCTGTCTAACCCGACCTCCCGCGTGGAAGCCACTCCGCAGGATATTCTGGCCTGGACCGACGGTGCCGCGCTGGTTGCCACCGGCAGCCCGTTCTCTCCTGTGATGTGGAAAGAGAAAACCTACCCTATCGCCCAGTGCAACAACTCCTATATCTTCCCGGGAATTGGCCTGGGCGTGATCGCGTCCGGTGCGACCCGCGTGACCGACAGTATGCTGATGGCGGCAAGCCGCGCACTGGCAGACTGCTCGCCACTGGTGAACGATGGCAATGGCCCGGTGCTGCCTGAAGTGAAAGATATTCAGGGCGTGTCGAAGGTGATCGCCATGGCGGTAGGTAAAGCCGCTCAGCTGGCTGGCGTGGCCGTGGTCACTTCTGAGGATGTGCTGTCAAAGGCTATCTCGGCCAACTTCTGGCTGCCTCAGTATCGTCATTACCGTCGTACTTCTATCTGACGGCAGAGGGCGGAATTCTTTCCGCCCCTTTCTCTTTCACCTGAATGGACAGAATAAATTCTGATTCCGGCCTTTTATACCCGTTTCGCTCAACGTATTGTGCGAAATGCCACCATATGGTGCACAGCGACTTGCTTCACCCCGCCGGGTAAAGTAGCCTTGATCCACCTTATAGCTTTACGTCTGAGCACCGTCCGGAATGGTAAAACGCTTGATTTATGGACTGATTATCATCTTCGTTCTGATGGTAATGACTGCGCTTGGCCTGGATCGCTGGATCAGCGTTAAAACCGCCTCCTATGTCTACGATGATTTGAAATCACTGCCGCATCGCCAGGTTGGTGTGGTGCTGGGCACGGCGAAATATTACCGTACCGGCGTCATCAATCAGTACTATCTCTACCGGATGCAGGGCGCGCTGAACGCCTACAACAGCGGCAAGGTCAACTACCTGCTGCTGAGCGGCGATAACGCCCAGCAAAGCTACAACGAGCCGATGACCATGCGTAAGGATCTGATGGCCGCTGGCGTACCGGCTTCGGATATCGTGCTCGATTATGCCGGCTTCCGCACGCTGGACTCGATAGTCCGCACCCGCAAAGTGTTCGACACCAACGATTTCATCATCATCACCCAACGTTTCCACTGCGAACGGGCGTTGTTTATCGCGCTGCATATGGGCATTCAGGCTCAGTGCTATGCCGTGCCATCGCCGAAAAATATGATGAACATCCGCATTCGGGAAGTTGGTGCCCGATTGGGTGCACTTGCCGACCTGTACCTGATGAAACGGGAACCACGCTTCCTCGGGCCGATGGTGCCGATCCCGGCCCTGCATGAGGTGCCAGAGGATACGCAAAGCTACCCGGCAGTGACCCCGGAGCAACTACTGGAACTGCAGCAGAAGCTGAAAAAGCCCATTTAAGTGCATCGGCCTAAGTAGTAGAGTTCAGCCCGGCGATTAAAAAACCGCCGCCCCTGTTACCAGAAAAAGGTGACAGGCCGCCTGAACTGACAAGGAGAGTTACGATGAAATGTCGACTGCTATTGTGGTTCTTGTCTCTGATATCTGATACTGATGGGATGTGTCGGGCAGGAGCACACTTCACCTTCAGAACATGAAGCCATCACCTCTGCCAAAAACGAAAAAAAAGAGTGGGACACATTTATCGCCCCTCTTTCAAAGAAAACGCTCTCTTCCGATCAAAGGCTACTTAATAAAATGGAAAATCAGCACGGTAAGTAAGTTCAAAAAGGTAGCGGCTGACTATCACCCGACTAATGAGCAAGTGCGTTTATCCTGCCCGTGGCTCTAAGGGGCGGATGGAAGGAGTTACTGACGGGTAACAGAGCCAGAAGCGGCAGGCCTCTGGCTCTACGTCGGAAATAATTACTTCTTACGGGCGTACTTCAGGGAATCCAGCGCCACCGCGAAGATTATGATGCCGCCCTTGATAATGTACTGCCAGTATGGGTTCACACCGATATAGGTCAGACCGTAGTTGATCACGGTGAAAATCAGCACCCCGGTCACCACCCCTGCCACGGTCCCCACGCCACCGGCAAAGGACACGCCGCCCACCACGCAGGCCGCAATCGCATCCAATTCGTACATAAAGCCCAGGTTGTTGGTTGCTGAGCCGATTCGCCCCGCTTCCAGCATCCCACCGAAGGCATAAAACACGCCAGACAGCGCATAAATCAGGATCAGGTTGAAGTTTACGTTCACACCTGACACCTTCGCCGCTTCCGGATTACCGCCGATAGCAAAGATGTTTTTACCAAAGCGGGTCTTGTTCCACAGGATCCAGACAAAGAAGATCGCAATGGCGGCATAGAAGGTTATGTACGACAGCTTAAAGTCGCCAAAGCGGATAAAGCCCTGGGCAAAGGTCGAAAACTTCTCGTCAAAACCGGCAATTGGTGAAGCACCCACATAGTCGTAATACAGAGAGTTAATGCCGTAAACGATAATCATCGTGCCCAGCGTGGTGATAAACGGCGTCACCTTCAGATAAGCGATAATCAGGCCGTTGACCAGACCAATCACCCCGCCGATCACGCAGACAATCAGGATCACCACCGGAATGGGCACCGTATCCAGATGCGGGAACACTTTGTTGGCGTTATCCATTGCCTGCAGCAGCGTTGCCGCCACGACCGCCGCCAGACCGACCTGGCGACCCGCTGACAGGTCAGTCCCCTGGGTGACAATTAACCCGGCAACGCCCAGCGCGATAATAATACGCACTGAAGACTGGGTTAAAATATTACTCAGGTTCATTAAGCTTAAAAATGTCGGGTCCTGGAAGATAATTATTGCCAGCAGAACCAGCAACACAACATATATCCCGCCCTCTTTTAACCAGGTGAGCGCACTTTTTTTATTCACAGCTTTCATGGTAACAGCCCTTACCTCATTAAAGGTGCTTCGATGCCAAACGTAAAATTTCGTTTTGCGTAGTCGTTTTGGTTTCAACAATGCCCGCAACCATGCCGTTACTCATTACCAGGATCCTGTCGGTAATGCCTAAAAGTTCCGGCATTTCGGAAGAAATAATAATGATGCCCTTCTCTTTCTTCGCCAGTTCAGAAATCAGCTGATAAATTTCAAATTTCGCACCGACGTCAATCCCACGAGTTGGTTCATCCAGCATCAGAATTTCCGGCTGAGTTAATAACCAGCGGCCAATAATGACTTTCTGCTGGTTCCCACCGGATAAAGAACCAATAGACGTTCTGTGCCCCGGTGTTTTCACCCGCATGGAGTCAATCACCCATTGGGTGTCGCTCTTCATCCGGCTGTTATCCAGCAGGCCGACGCTGTTTTTATATTTACGGATATTTGAAATCAGCGAGTTAAAACCGATATCTAAAAAGGCATAGATCCCGGTGGCCCGTCGCTCTTCTGTTACCAGGGCAAAGCCATGGTTAATCGCTTCGTTGGCGCTGTGGTTATTGATCTTTTTGCCGTGCAGCTTAATGGTGCCGCCTGACTTTTCGCGGATACCAAACAGGGTTTCCACAATATCGGTACGCTTGGCGCCCACCAGACCGGCCACACCGAGGATCTCGCCCTTGCGCAGATCGAAGGAGATATCGCGGATCGACGGCTGGCGCAGCGAGGTCAGGTTGCGCACTTCCAGGATGGTTTCACCAGGAACATTGGTCTTATCCGGGAAACGCTGGCTGAGCGAACGCCCTACCATCATGGCAATGATCTTATCCATATCCAGCCCTTCCAGCGGCTGGGTGGCAATCCACTGGCCGTCACGAAGGATGGTAATTTCATCACACAGCTGGAAGATCTCTTCCATTTTATGCGAGATATAAACGATGCCGCAGCCGCGATCTTTCAGTTTACGGATAATAGTGAACAGATGGTTCACTTCTTTCTCCGTTAATGAAGACGTCGGTTCATCCATGATGACAATTTTCGCATCATAGGAAAACGCTTTAGCAATTTCGATCATCTGCATCTGCGAAACGGAAAGCGTAACCACTTTGTCTCGCGGATCGATATCAATATCCAGTTCATCAAAAATGGCTTTGGTGTCGCGGTACATTTTGTCCTGATCGACAAAAAAACCTTTGCGCGGATAACGCCCCAGCCACATGTTATCCATCACCGTGCGTTGCAATACCAGGTTTAATTCCTGATGTACCATGGAAACGCCATTTTCCAGCGCTTCTTTCGAACTTTTAAAATCGATTTCCTTGCCCTGGAAAACGATGCTTCCCGTGTCTTTACTGTAGATACCAAACAGGCATTTTAATAACGTGGATTTCCCCGCGCCGTTCTCACCCATCAGGGCATGAACCGAATGAGGGCGGATTTTTAAATTCACGTTGTCTAACGCTTTGACGCCGGGAAACGATTTGCTGACGTCGGTCATTTCCAGCAGATAGTCGCGCTGAGTTTGCACTTTATCACTGCCCATAATTCTACCTGGCTTCTCGTTACTTGAAACCGGACGCTGATGGCAGGTCCGGAAAAGGGCGCAGCGGGAGGCTGCGCCCACACCGGTTATTTCGCGATCTGCGCCAGGTTATCTTTATCTACTGGCACATAGGCAACACGGACGACTTTGCCGTCAAGCTTGTAGTTGGTGCCTTCGGTGGCTGGTTTGCCTGCTGCCAGGTTTTTCGCCATGTCGAAGGTAGCTTTCGCCTGGTTTTGTGCATCGTTCAGCACGGTACCGGCCATCGCACCGGATTTCACCAGCGCCAGCGCTTCTGGCAGGGCATCGACACCAAAGACCGGAACGCTGGATTTGTTGTGCGCTTTCAGCGCTTCAACTGCGCCCATTGCCATCGCATCGTTGTTGGCAATAACCACTTCGATTTTGTTGCCGTTAGGACCGGACAACCATGCATCCATCTTGTCTTTTGCCTGAGCGGTATCCCACATGGCGGTATCCAGATGCAGCTGCTGCGTTTTCAGACCGTCTTTGTTCAGCGTGTCGATCACGTATTTGGTACGGGCTTCAGCATCCGGGTGGCCCGGCTCGCCTTTCAGCAGAACGAACTGGATCACGCCGTCTTTGTTCAGGTCCCAGTTAGCATTAGCTTTCCAGTGTTTCTCGATCAGTTCACCCTGCTTCACGCCGGACTCTTTAGAGTCGGTTCCAACGTAATAGGCTTTGTCATAGCTGGCCAGCGCTTTCGCCGTCGGTTCTTTGTTGAAGAACACGACCGGGATATCGTTCGCTTTCGCTTTGCTGATCACCACCGCAGCCGCAGCCGGGTCGACCAGGTTGATTGCCAGCGCCTTAACGCCCTTCGCTACCATCACGTCAACCTGGTCATTCTGGGTTGACTGGCTGTTCTGCGAGTCGTTCATCAGTAGCTGAACGTCCGGGCTGTTTTTTGCCTCTTTCTCAATATCTTTACGCACGACGGACATAAAGTTGTCATCGTATTTGTAAATGGTCACGCCGATACGGGTATCCGCTGCGTGAGCTGTTGCACCGAACATCATGCTGGCAACCAGGGCGGTGAGGGTGAAAGCCTTCTTCATATTATCTCCGGTTTTTTTGTAGGGTCGTACTCAGCGTCACGCCATCATGGCGGGCGGGACGTTAATTTCCGGCGAGGCGATAATGTTGCAACAACGTTACGCAAAGCCGACTATTTGTTAAAACAAAACCCGACTTCCCTGTACAGTACCGCTGTCCTGAACGCTGTGTAATGAACTGTTTCACGGAGGCTGAAACTTGCGGTTCAATGGGATTGTCCCGCGTTACATAATGTTTCATCCTGGTCAACTGGCTGTCATCATAAGGAAGGCGATGTTAATTAACTGTGAATTTACTCACAAATTGAAAACGGTTACACCGCTGAATCGCTCGGGTTAGTGACGGGCTCCACACTTTGACGAGAAGCGACCGAATGGCGACGAACCAGCGTCGGCATAAAGCAGTGCTGGGCGCTGTCATCCAGCAACCCTGCTGCCCCTTTGAGGGCCAGTTCAGTAGCAAGTTTTGCCATAGAAACAATGGGGTAGCGTACGGTGGTCAACTGTGGGTCGGTGTAACGCGAAATTGGAATATCATCGAAGCCGATCACCGATAAATGCTGTGGCACCGCAATACCGTTGTCTTTCAGCGCGGCCAGCGCACCGGCAGCCATGCTGTCGTTATAGGCAAAGACCGCCGTCAGGTGCAGGTTACGCCCCAGCAGTTCCACCATTGCAGCTTCCCCGCCCTGCATATCAGGCTCGGCACTGGCGACCCAGCTTTCCGGCGGCGTGATGTCCTGCTCTGCCAGCGCCTGTCGCCAGCCCGTCCGGCGCTGGTCCACATCTTCAATCGGGTGGCTGGAACCGAGATAGCCTATGCGCTGATGCCCCTGCTGCTGCAGCATTCTTGTCGCCATCAGCGCGCCACTGACGTTATCAAGGCAAACGCAGCGATGGGCATAACCTGGCACTACCCGGTTGATTAACACCATTCCCGGCACCTGGTCCATCAGCGAGGCGAGTTCTTCGTCCCCCAGCGCCTTGGCATGCACCACCAGCGCGTTGCAGCGCTGACGGATCAGCACCTCAATGGCGTGGCGCTCTTTGTCGGCCTGATGGTAAGAGTTGTTGATAAGGACATGTTTTTGCATGCGCTGGGCGACGGTATCAACCGCCTTAACCAGCGCGCCAAAGAAGGGATCGGACACATCCATCACCACCACGCCAATCGTGTCACTGACCTGCGAAGCCAGCGCCTGCGCGTTGGCATTAGGCCGGTAACCCAGTGAGTCAACGATGCTCAGCACCATCTCACGGGTTTCCGGCGTCACCGCGCTGCTGTTATTCAGCACGCGCGACACCGTTGCCACCGACACTCCGGCCTCCCGGGCCACATCGCGGATGGTAATCATGGTTGTTTACCAGAGGAAATTAAAAGTTGCATAGCCGTTCCTGACCCAGTATGTCTGGCGGCTATTCTGGCAGGGGCTGAGGCGGGGCTACGTGAATCTCGTCACACCAATGAAAACGGTTACATACAATTCTGCAACATTTGTGACCGCCGTCATCATCAGGACGGGCTTTTTTCCAGCGGCTGCCCGCCCCCCAGCACGGTCAGCTTACGCCAGAGCCATTCCATCGGCCCCTGACGGAAATAACGCAGCCACAGCACAGAGAACAGGATATTGATCAGCCAGACTACCGGCACCACGACCAGCAGCTGCAGCCGGTCAAGCTGGCTGAACCAGCCCAGCCGGTTGAACAGCGTTGTGCAGATCACCGTCTGCAGCAGATAGTTAGTCAGCGCCATGCGCCCGACACAGCTGACGGCATGGGTGATTTTCAGGCGGGAAAGCGTTGGCCAGTAACCGAAGCATAGCGCGGCATAGCCCACGGCCTGCAGCGGTGCACCCAGCTCCGGCGGCAGCTGCAGAAAAAATCCTGCCCAGCGAAAGTCCCAGCCGGTTATCCATTGCAGATAAATGCCTGGGATCTGAATCAGCCAGGCGGTGCCAATCAGCATCAGCGCAGTACGACGGTAATGCACCTGGCTGAAGGTGCCCCGCAGCCAGCCGCTGCGCATCAGCGCCGCGCCAATCATCATCAGTCCCGCCAGCTGCCAGCCATACTGCACCGCCAGTGAGATCAGACCCGATGAGAACAGATCCAGCCGGTTGATAATGGCTTCCCAGCCGCCGCGCGTTTTCCAGAACGTCTCAAACTGTACTTCAGCGAAATCTGGCAGCCACGAACTGTTGGCCTGATGCCCTGAAGCCATACCCAGCACCAGCAGCGTACAGCTGCCGATGATATACAGCAGCACGCCAGTATTGAACAGCTGTCGGCAGGAGCCGACATCCCGGATCATCCGCCAGACCACCAGCCCAATCAGGCCGTAATCCAGCAGGATATCGCCATCCCACAGCAAGATGCTGTGAATAAAGCCAAACAGTACCAGCCAGGTCAGCCGCGCCTGCAGCCAGCGTTTGCCACGCGGTAGCAGCATCTGCAACCCGGCACCAAACAGCAGGGCAAACAGCGCGAGGAATTTGATTTGAGCAAACAGATCGACAATCGCCCAGCTCCAGGCATCATGCAGTGAAGGCTGACCGTGCCAGGCAGGATTAAGGTAGGCGGCGTGGGGCAACCCGAAGGCAATAATATTGAGCAGCAGGATCCCCAGAATGGCGAGCCCCCGGATAAAATCCAGCGTATGGATGCGCGGCATTCTGGGATCCAGTGAAGATTAGCTGTGGCGGACGGCGCGCAGGAATTCCTGACGGGTATTCTGGCTCGACTTGAACAGGCCACCCAGTGAAGTGGTGGTGGTGGCGCTGGTCGCATCACGAATACCACGCGCTTTCACGCAGTAGTGAACGGCATCAATGGAAACCGCCACGTTGTTGGTGCCGAGCAGGGTCTGCAGCGCCACCAGGATCTGCTGGGTCAGACGTTCCTGAACCTGCGGACGTGACGAGAAGAACTGCACGATACGGTTGATCTTCGACAGGCCAATCACTTTGTCTTTCGGGATATAAGCCACGGTGGCTTTGCCGTCGATGATCACAAAATGGTGCTCACAGGTGCTGGTCAGGGTGATATCCCGCACCGTCACCATCTCATCCACCTTCATCTTGTTTTCAATGACGGTGATTTTTGGGAAGTTGGCGTAATCCAGCCCCGAGAAAACCTCGTTGACATACATTTTGGCAATGCGATGCGGCGTCTCACGCAGGCTGTCGTCTTCGAGATCGAGATTCAGCAACTGCATTATCTCGGTCATATGTCCGGCAATCAGACGCTTACGGGTTTCGTCATCCATTTCACGCGCAGGCGAGCGTAACGGGGTTTCCAGTCCACGGGCAAGCAGCGCATCGTGTACGAGTGTGGCTTCCTGACTTAACGTAGCCATGGCGATCTCTTCTCCGGCAGGTAATACTCCGATCCCGGACGGGACCGGCATAAATTCTGAGGCGGTATTTTGGTACACAACGCGCCGTTAATCCAGTGAATCAATTTAAACGACCGTGAAACAGTTTCACACAGCCGCCGGATCGCGCCGCCACACCAGCATCCCGGCCACCACCAGCCCTGCCCCGGCCACGTACAACGCCGGTTCCAGCTGATGCGTTAAGGCCGTTGAAATGGCGGATAACAGCGGTCCCACAAGTTGCCCGACGGCATAGCCGGTGGTCAGCAATCCGGCCATATAGCGGGTATGCTGCGGTGCCAGCTCACGGGCATATTGCAGAGAGAGTTGCACCACGCAAAGGAAGCCGCCACCGATAAATACCGCACCCAATACCAGCCCACTGATACCAGGAACCAGATCGGCACAGAATACGCCCAGTGCCTGGATCCACAGGGTGACAGCCAGCCGCATATTGGCGTGACCAAGGTGCCGCGTGAGAATGCCCAGCCCAATGCCGATAACCGCTGCACCGCCGAAAATCGGCCAGACAAACTGCGAGAACGGGCTGCCGGGAAAGCGCGACACGGCCAGCTGGGACAGGAAAGTCGCGGGCAGGATGTAGCCAAACCCCGCCAGGCTGTAGCTCCAGACCAGCTTTTTCAGCCCTGTAGTTAATACCAGCGGTTCCGGAGCCACTTCCGGCCGGTGCAGCTCGCCTTTGCGCGGCAGGTTACGCGCCACCAGCGCCACCAAAACCAGCGCCAGCACGCCATAAGCACTCCAGGCCCAGGCGGCACTGACGCTCTGGGTGTGTAAGATCCACGCCAGCATTCCGCTGAGGAAAATCCCGGTGCCCGGCCCGGTAAACACCGCTGCGCTCAGTCCGGGGCGGCCATGCTTGTGAAGTTGCTCGTTGCTCCAGGCGGCAATCAGCACCATACCCCAGCCGCTGGCCCAGCCGATAAAGAAGCGGATAATACCGTGCAGCCACGGGCCGGAAACGCAGGCCGAAAGCAATGTCAGGATCACCGCGCCCCAGATTCCAACCTGCAGTCGACGTTCAACATGCCGGGTCGCCCGCATCGCATCATAAGACCCGCAGAGATAACCGAGATAGTTAAAAGCCGCCACCACAGCCGCGCTGGTCAGCGACAGCTGATGCTCACCAATCATCAGCGGTACCTGAGGAGTGAAGGCAAATCGCCCGATCCCCATTGCCACTACCAGTGCGATAAATGCGCTCAACGCCACGCGAAAAGCCATACCCTACTCCTTAACCTGAATGAGCGAAGACCGGCATCGTTGCCGGTAAGTGTTGCCAGTATCCTGCCTGAAGGTTAAACTCACGGAAAGTGAATAATAATGACCAAGTTGCTTACGGTAAGAGAATAATGGATCTGACCCAGCTGAAAATGTTCTGTTCGGTGGCCGAAACGGGTTCGCTGGCACGTGCCGCGGAGCTGCTGCATCGCGTGCCGTCCAACCTGACCACGCGCCTGCGCCAACTGGAACAGGAGCTGGGCACCGATCTGTTTATCCGCGAGAAGCAGCGTCTGCGCCTGTCGCCAGTCGGCCATAATTTTCTCTGCTATGCCCAGCGTATTCTGGCCCTGAGCGAAGAAGCATTGAGTATGACGCACAGTGGCGAACCCGGCGGGAATTTTGCGTTGGGTTCAATGGAGAGCACGGCCGCCACCCGGCTGCCGGCACTGCTTTCCGCGTACCATCAGCAACACCCCAACGTCACCCTGTCTTTGATCACCGGCACTTCTGGCGAGATTATTGAGCGTGTGCGTGAGGGAACGTTGTCAGCCGCGCTGGCCGACGGGCCGGTTAACGTTAATGAACTGAACAGCTGCAAAGCCTTTGACGAGCGGATGGTGCTGATCTCCAGCCTCAGCCATGCGCCCATCATGCAACCTGCAGATGCGGCTGGCGATACGCTTTTCGCATTCAAGCCGAGCTGCTCCTATCGCCTGCGCTTTGAAAACTGGTTCCGCAGCGCGGGCGTTCAACCCGGCACTTTTATGGAGATCCAGTCTTATCACGCCATGCTGGCCTGCGTGGCCAGCGGGGCCGGGCTGGCGCTGCTGCCGGAGTCGGTGCTGGCTCAGCTGCCAGCCGCTGAACGTATCCAGCGCCATAAGATCCCCGCTGATGTCAGCGAGACCGCCACCTTCCTGGTGTGGCGGCGCGATGCCTTCACGCCGAATATCAAAGCCCTGAAATACCTTATTATCGGCCAGTTTGATCAAGCCGCTGACGCCAGCGAAGCCTTAGCCGACTGAAAATTCGTCCATACTTACAACACTGTTTTCTGACCATAGCGGATCACACCTAAAGGAAAAAACATGCAAATGATTAAAACTCGCGCCGCAGTTGCCTGGGCTGCCGGTGAACCTCTTTCAATTGAAGAAGTTGATCTGATGCCGCCGCAGAAAGGCGAAGTGCTGGTCCGTATCGTCGCCACCGGCGTGTGCCATACGGATGCCTACACCCTGTCCGGTAAAGATCCTGAAGGCGTGTTCCCGGCAATTCTCGGCCACGAAGGCGGTGGTATCGTTGAAGCGGTCGGCGAAGGTGTCACCAGCGTGGCGGTTGGCGATCATGTGATCCCGCTGTACACCCCGGAATGTGGCAAATGTAAATTCTGTCTGTCCGGCAAAACCAACCTCTGCCAGGCAATCCGCACCACTCAGGGTAAAGGCCTGATGCCGGACGGTACCACCCGCTTCTTTAAAGATGGCAAGCCAATCTTCCATTACATGGGAACCTCAACCTTCTCCGAGTACACCGTGATCCCGGAAATTTCACTGGCGAAAATCAGCAAAGAAGCGCCGCTGGAAGAAGTGTGCCTGCTGGGTTGCGGCGTCACCACCGGCATGGGCGCCGTGATGAATACTGCCAAAGTGAAAGAGGGCGACACTGTGGCCATCTTTGGTCTGGGTGGCATTGGCCTGTCGGCTATCATCGGCGCGAAAATGGCGAAAGCCGGCCGCATCATCGGTATCGATCTCAACACCAGCAAGTACGATCTTGCGACCAAACTGGGTGCCACAGATCTGATCAATCCAAAAGACTTCGACAAGCCGATTCAGGATGTGATTGTGGAAATGACCGACGGCGGCGTGGACTTTTCCTTCGAGTGCATCGGCAACGTCAACGTGATGCGTTCCGCGCTGGAGTGCTGCCACAAAGGCTGGGGCGAATCCGTGATTATCGGCGTGGCCGGTGCCGGTGAAGAGATCGCCACCCGCCCGTTCCAGTTGGTCACCGGTCGCGTGTGGCGCGGCTCCGCATTCGGCGGCGTGAAAGGCCGTTCCCAGCTGCCGGGCATCGTGCAGCGCTATATGGACGGCGAGTTCCAGCTGAACGATTTCATCACCCACACTATGCCGCTGGAAGAAATTAATGAAGCCTTCGATTTGATGCATGAAGGGAAATCGATTCGTTCCGTGGTACATTTCAACAAATAATCAGGAGGATTGATGGCATCCACTCTGGAGCTACTGGAAGAACATCGCCTGTTTGGCGGCTGGCAGCAGCGCTACCGCCACCCGTCCGCCACGCTGAATTGTGCCATGACCTTCAGCATTTTTCTGCCAGGGCCAAAGCGTGATACGCCGCCGCCGGTGCTGTTTTTCCTCGCCGGACTGACCTGCACCGACGAGAACTTCTCCACCAAATCCGGCGCGCAGCGCGTGGCAGCGGAGCTGGGAGTGATACTGGTGATGCCAGACACCAGCCCGCGTGGAGAAGGCGTACCCAACGATAATGGCTACGATCTCGGCCAGGGAGCGGGATTTTATCTGAATGCCACCCAGGCACCGTGGGATCGGCATTTTCGCATGTACGATTATCTGAATGAGGAGCTGCCCCGGCTTATCGCCAGTAATTTCCACGTCAGCGATCGTCAGGCGATTATGGGCCATTCGATGGGCGGCCATGGCGCGATTATGCTCGGGCTGCGTAATCCGCAGAAATTTACTTCGGTTTCTGCTTTTGCACCAATCGTGAACCCGGCAGAAGTCCCGTGGGGACAAAAAGCCTTCACCGCTTATCTGGGTGAGAACAGCCTGGCCTGGCGCGAGTATGACAGCTGCTGGCTGATGCAACAGACAACGGCGAAAGTGCCGATGCTGATCGATCAGGGCGACACCGACCAGTTCCTCGCCGATCAACTGCATCCCGAGCGGCTGGAAGCGATCGCCAGTGAGAAAGGCTATCCGTTAACCGTGCGCATCCAGCCTGGCTACGATCACAGCTACTTCTTTATCGCCAGCTTTGTGGAAGACCATCTGCGGTTCCATGCTCAGCATCTGCTGGCTTAAGCAACCGCTGAGGTAACAACGCTCCCATCACGGGAGCGTTTTTTATTGGTCTGGCAGTAAATGCCCGCCGCAAGCGGCGTCAGTCATTCTGTTAACAGCGCCTGCGTCACCCATGCTTTGTTTTCTGGCAGCTTCTGATACACCCTTTCTATCTGCTCCCTTCCCTGTTCCAGCGCCTGATACATCTTCAGCAGATTTTTTCGCTGCTGTTTCAGCAGAGAGGCTGCCCGATCCTGGTCTGTCACTTTCATTTTGTCATCCTTCGTTTAACAATCACATCCGGAACAGGCTGGCGACAGTGCTGCTCGCCAGCCCGGTGAGACCCGTATTTATTACGGTGTATTTTTTGTGATTCCCTGGTGTGCATTTTCTCCGGCCCGCAGACCGGAGCGGTTTGGATCAGAAACTGCGGCTTACGTTGAGCATAAAGCCCTTGTCGCTCGCGCTGTCCTCCTTCCACTGGTAAGCATTGAATCCCATGGTGGTGTTGTGCTGCTGATAATTCACACCTGCCACCGCCTGGCCGTTCAGGCCACCCGACTTCCTGTTGTTGTCGACGTTGAAACGCTGGCCGGACAGCCCCTGCAGCGAAGCCTGCGCCTGCGTGGCATGGCTGCTCAGGTTCGGATCCGCTTCAAGGCGCAGGCTGGCCGCCCAGCCGTTGTCACCCGCATAGTCCAGCGTCATCCCGGCCACTGCATCCACCGCAGTTTCACTGTAACTGCTCATGGTCAGGTTGAAGTCACCCGCGCCGTGCTCACTGTAGCCATCAACCTTGTAATGGCGCATTTTCATGCCCGCGTACGGTGCCAGCGTAACGCCTTCGTTCAGCTCAAACTGCTTCGTTCCCTGGCTGCGAAACTCAAGATACTGCCGGCTGCCGGAAGTGCTGGCGACACGGTTCACACCAGCGAAGTTGAGGTGGCGACGGCTTTCCAGCTGATACTGGTCGTAGCGCAGACTGTTGTCCCAATTGATGTCCGCCGTCAGCGGCAGGCTGTGGGTCAACCCCATAAACTGGCCGTAGCCACCGGTCAGACCGTTGTCGCCCGCGCGGGTGCTGTCGTTACCACCGTTGCCGGTCAGGCGAGCCATGCCCCAGGTCGCCGTCAGTTTGCCCAGCCCGGTGTCAAACTGCTGGCCCAGCGCCATCATGTCGTAGCTGACCTGGTTATCCATCTCAGCACGCCTGTCGCCCTGTGCCACCACGTTAAATGACAGGCCGCTCTCAGCAATCCCGGGGCCGTTTCCGCCAACCTGCTGAAACGTTCGCCGAGGATACGGGTTTCGCGGTTCAGATTTGTCGCCTGGCTGCCGGAGATCTGCTTCAGCGCGCTGGTCAGTTCGCCAGAAGTGGCAAGGTTCAGACTGCTGAACAGGCTGTTGTTGGTATAGCCGTTGTCCAGCGCCGCTGCCACGCTGTGCACGCTGGCACCGGCAACCGATGCATAATCATTTTTACTCATGGTCACGTCGACATTGCCCTGAGCGTTTTTGCTGGGGCTGGCCTTCCACACCACGCTTTCAGAGCCGATATTTTGCTCTCCGCTGATGCTGTCCGCCTGGATCACATTGCTGAAAGTCACGGCCTTGGCTGATGTGCTGCTGGCAAAACCGGTATCCACCGTCACATCGTTATCAATCACCAGGCTACGTGCAGACAACGTGCCCGCCGTGCCATCACTGTTAGTCCCGATCACATAACTGGACAGGCGCAGCGGGCTGTCAGCAGGTAATTTGGGGATGGAAATAGTGGGTGTGCTGTCCGGTGTGGGAACCGGTGTGTCGCTCCCTTTCTGTCCGCTGACGCCATCCTGAAAAATGCCACAACCGCTTTCGCACTTCAGATTGACTCTCCCGTTGTTGTAGATTTTGGCACTGGTGCTGATACTGGCGAAGGCCACCGAGTCATTGGCCCAGACGTTGATCACCCCATCAAGGGTGTTGTTGATGATGTTACCGCTGCCCTGAGCCAGGATCCCCACCAGCCCGGTGCCATTAGTGCCATTCGCTTTGCCTTCTTTGGTGCCGACGTTAATCACTCCGGCATTCACCGCATAAACATTGTAATTTGAGGCCCCCATGCCTATGGCAACGGCGTTATCACCGGTGACGTTAATTTCTCCGGCATTAAGGAAGCCGTAGCCCCGGGTCAGGTTGATCAATGGATTAACGGGAGAATCGCCACTGATTTTTCCGGTTTCGGTGTTGTACAACCATTTGATGGCGTTGTTGGCATTAGTGGCCGCCAGACTGATAGCGTTATAACCGTTACTGGCGATCAGTTCACCACGGTTGTACAGGTTAAGGCTGTCCAGTGTGTAGGTAATATTGATCAATGAGTTAGCACTGCCGTCCACTGTGCTGCCCGTATTGCGGATAATGCCACCCGCTTCGTTATAAACCACTAACGCTCCACTGATTACGGCTGCTCCGTCCTTCGTGCCGGTAATTTCGCCCTGGTTGACCAGGTTGTTGGTATTGCTGGTGCCGTTAATCTGACCGGTAGCGATCGCCCCATCTTTATAGTTGACCAGGTTGCCCGTCACATTGAGCGCATCGGCAGTGATGCTGCCATGGTTATGCAGGTTGGCGCTGGTCAGTTTTGCTGAGGTAACGCTGCCGCTGTTCAACAGGCTGTCGGTGGTGGTGACACTGTTGGCGTTCAGCGTGCCGGTATTATTGATCTCTGCAGAGGTCACGGCACTGGTCGAAGCGAGCTGACCACTGTTTTGCAGCCAGCCCGCAGCCGTTAGCGTACGGGAATAAGTGACGCTGCCGTCATTATCGACATTCGCAGAAAGATACCATCTGCCACCCGAACCACTGGCCGTTATCGTCTGCGTATCTCCAGCCGCAGTAATCACCGTGTTATCAAGAAAATCACCGGTGAAAGGCGTGTCCACACTGCCCCAGTTGTTGTCGGTGTTGGTGATTGCCGTACCGCTCAGATTCACCGTTCCACGGTTGATTATCCGGCCGTTACCCTCGGAGTAAAATGCGTAACCTTTATCGGTGTTGATATTAATTACGCCATCGGTATCGTTCAGCGCCATGCCATTATTCACTGCCGCCATGGCATACAGCGCATCCGCATCCGCATTATCCGACGTCAGGGTAATCACCCCGCGATTTATCGCCGTGCCGTCGCTGGCCACCATGCCCATTCCGGCATTGTTGACCGAAATCTCACCTGAGTTGATGACCACCGATGTGGGTGAGTTTGCCAGCATGGCAATGCCACGGCGGTAGTCGGTTGCCTGGTTCCACAGGCCCGTTTCATAAATAACATTGCCATCGCCGTCCAGGTCATTTGACATAGCATTGAGCGATATCAGGCCGTTATTAGTGGCAGTCCCATTATTACCAGCGGCCATCCCATAAGCATTCTGCCCCCTGACGTTGATGGTGCCCTCATTAAGTGCTGAACTGTCCACGGCGTTGACGCCATAGAGGCCAGAGAGATAATCAATCGACTCTTTTTCGGGATAGTAATGCAGGCTGTTCACCGCATCCTGAACTGACACTACATCCAGCAATCCGTCACTTCCATTCTGAAATTGCGAGCCTTCAAGCCAGACCAGCGAGGAAGACCTTATTTCCTGCACCTGTGCCGTACGAAAGCTTAAGTCTCCATTATTTATAATGGTCGCATTGGCACCGGATATTGTCTTACCCCCACCCCGTGAAATAACAATCGAACCTTTGTTTATCAGCGTGGAACCATCTATAAATATCGCGGAAATATCCGCTCCAGTCGCGGCGGGGACTATATCGTGTGCATAGAAATTCAGTTCGCTGTCATCATCCAGCAAAAATGTATTGCCCTTGCCGGTGACGTTGATATACCCCAGCATACGACTGTAGGGAGAGAAGGTACCAGTAACGGTGACGTCAGACGCGCCCCCCAGAGTAATAGTATTATTTTCACCCGCGACATCCAGAGCATAGACACTGACATTGTGACTCTGTAAAGCTTCCTCAACATACTCACGGCCCGCGTAGTTAAGATTCAGGCCACCAGTTATGGCCATGGTGTTATCTGAACCATTGACCACCACACCTTTTTGCCAGTTTTTATTATCGGGCTGCGGATATTTATTTCCCTTGAAGTTAAGGGACACGGTGCCATCCAGAGTAACCTGATTGTGACTACCGCTCAGCAAAATACCGGTGGCGCTGTCCGATACATAAATATTGCCATTATCATTCAGCGAGGCATTATCCGAGCTGATTTTCAGCCCTACTGAATCGGAATCACGTACCGTGATATTACCCGTGTTGTTCAGGACGGCACGGTTGCCCAGCATATTTATCCCTGTTGCCCCACCGGTCACCTGCAGACTGCCGTTCTGCGCCACCGCGTTGTCCTCTCCGGTAACCAGAAGCCCAGTTCCACCAGCATCGACAGTCATATCCCCATTCAGTTTAATTCTGGCGTTGTTACCGCTAACAGCAATCCCCGTTCCGCCATCGATCTCCAGATCGCCATTCTGCCTGACGCTGGCACCGTTGCCATTAACGACCAGACCGGCAGATCCTTCGCCACTAACAACGCTGTAACCATCAATGATGGTGCTGGTGTTGTCTCCTTCAACGACCGTGCCCTTTCCACCCTCACTGACGCTGGTATTCCCGGTAACAGTGGTAACGGTGTTGTTACCAGTAATCAGTTGCCCTACAGTACCTGCACCCGCCGCGACGTCACTCTCAAGCCGGTTTTCACGGCCATCCCCGGAGAGCGTTTCCCCCACCTTCCACTCTTTCCACGGGCTGGCAGCATCAGGCTGCTGCGGTGAATCCGGTGAGGGCTGAAGATCGGGGTCCGGCTGCTGTGAATCCGGGTCAGTTTGCGGTTCTGGCTGTGAGTCCGGAGCAGAGTCTGAAGAAGAGTGATGACCGGAGGATCCGCCCCCTCCGCTGCTGACTACCGCAATGGTTGCCGCTACTGCCGCGATGCCCGCCGCGCTGAGCGGCACGGCATGTTCCACTGCCCACTGCGAGGCACTTTTCTCAACCTGGCATTCAGCAGGCAATGAGGCATATTCTTCAGGACTCAGTCTGGAAGGATCGGCCGGGCAGGCATCAGAAACGGCTGCGGACCTGGAGATAATTGGGTTATCAGCCATGGCACCATGACTGATTGCCAGAGCAATACAAGATGATAATGCTTTTATATTAGCCTTGCCTTTTTTATTGTTCATTAAATCCCGCCTTTATTTTTTGGTAATAATTAGCAAACCCATGGCTGATGATATTTAACCAGAACCTACACCATTAAAGGCGTTAATTAGCAACAAAAAACATTCCAGATACTGGATAAACCCAGAATTTAAAAAAATCTTAAATTTATGTTGGAGTCTGATTATACCTGTAAGAAAAACTTAATTTTCCGGGAAAAATCTATTAAGAAAAGTTCAACATTAGAGAGTAACAATTAAAGTTCTTTACTATTTTCACTACGCGAACAATATAATAACCTGCGAGGTAAAATGAAGTCGACATAAATCAAATTAGTTCATTATCATCACCGAAAGGCGTTCCTGAAGCATTCAATACAAACATTAACTCAACATAATAATTACCTTGTTATTTTTCCCAACGTGCATTATTTGAGTTAAATTAAAAAGAAAAACCACCAGCCAGATTAAATACCCCCCAGACCTGATATTTCGAATGGCTTTAACAATAAGAAATACGCAATATTGTGAAACATCACCGCGTAAAATGACTATTTGAAATTTGGGATATCACTCATCATGACAAAAAAAACCGAACCCTGAAGGGTTCGGCCTGGAGAACATCATCTTCATATCGGGATATTTTCAGAATTAACTAAAGTTCTCCGACAAGATCAGAATGTATAGTCCACCGCAGCAAAATAACGGCGACAATCTTCACTATAACTGTAGCTGTCGCGACTCAGTTCCTTATCCGTCAGGTTCATCACCCCTGCCCGCAGCTTAACGGCTTTGGTTGCCTGCCAGGATCCACCGGTATTCCACAGCACATAACCCCCCGGTGTTGCACCATCATTATTCAGTGTGCGGCGTTGACCAGAATAATTAGCCTGAAGATAGAAAGACCAGTCCTGTAGCGGCGTCCAGTCCAGCGTGCTGTTGGCGGTATGCAGCGGCATCTCTTCCAGCGGCTTGTTGCCACCGTTGCTCAAATCACGCCCGTCGGTATAGGTGTAGTTCAGCGTCAGTTTCCACTCATCACTGAACGGGACTTTAACCTCCGTTTCCACCCCATTGATTCGGGCTTTATCGACGTTGTAATAGCGGAATACCGGACGCCCGTTTTCGTCAAAGCCTACAAAGTTGCTGTAACCAGGAGCCAGCGCCGTTGAGGCAGTCCGTGAGATGTTGATCATATCATCAACGTTGTTCTGGAAAGCAGTGATGCTGCCGGTAATACCGTCCAGCCAGCCTTCATCACCCGTGTAGTAGATCCCCAGTTCAAAACTCTCGCTGGTTTCCGGCTTCAGATCTTTACTGCCGACAATCGCACAGCTGCCACGGCAGGAGTTGGTCTGCCAGTCAGGACTGAGCTGCAGCAATGAAGGGGCTTTAAAGGCATTGGCCCAGCCCCCTTTCAGCGTCACAGTGTCCGTTGCGCTGTAAACCAGATAGGCTCGCGGACTCCAGTGGTCACCATAGGTCTGGTGATCATCCATACGGACGCCGGTGGTCAGCGCCAGCGCATCGAAAATCCGCCATTCGTCCTCCACAAACAGCGCATACTGACTGGCAGAGGTTTTGCCGCTGCCCTGCAGATTGACCGGATCTTCCAGCTTGTCGTGCCGGGCTTCCCCGCCGAAAGTCAGCAGCTGGTTCAGATCGCCCAGTGGCAGGATCAGCTTGCCGTCCAGCGAGTTATTTTTGGAAACAATGTTGTCGCCACTGGTGTAATTATCCACCCGGTCGCCATAAAAGCGCAGCTCGGTGTTTCCCCAACCCCAGCGACCATTGTGACCCAGCGAGTAGTTCTGCCGCTCCAGGCGATTTTTATCCAGCGAGTCGGACGAACGATCCTGGCGGTTAAAACCGTAGCCAAAGGTCATATCCTGAGTTTTGCCGGGTGTCAGGGAGAACTCTACGTTGCCGTCGCGAGTGGTATAGCCTTCAATACCCGGCGTCAGGCCCGTGGCAGAAGTGACAGAAGGTTGCTGACCGTCTTTTTCCCGCTTGCCCAGACTGCCGTAGACTTTCACCCCCAGCAAATCGTCAATCAGTGGCCCGCCAGTGAAGAAATTTCCGTTATAGCTGTCGCCCCGATCGCGATGCTCCTGCACGGTAGTATCCACACTGAAAGTCCCGTGCCAGGCTTTACCCACCTTACGGGTGATAATGTTCACCACGCCGCCAAGTGCATCCGAGCCGTACAGTGAGGACATCGGACCGCGCACCACTTCTATACGTTCGATAGCGTCGGCGGGGATCCAGTTGAGGTCAAAATCATTATGGCGGAAGACGGCGTTGCGGGAATTCACGCGCTTGCCATCGATCAGGATCAGCGTATAGCTGCTGTCCAGACCGCGCAGGCTGATGCCTTTACGGTTGTCCCCTTCGTTGGTCAACTGCACGCCGGGCACGTCGCGCAGCACCTCACGCAGGTTCTGCACCGGCTTACGTTTAATCTCTTCCGCAGTGATCACACTGATGCTGGCGGGGGCATCTTTGAGGTTCACTTCCGTGGCGGAAGCCGTGACCACCATCACATCGTCTTTCTCTTCCCGCTCGTCAGCAACAACGGGGAAACTGAAGGCCAGCGCGGACGCGCACAGCCCGCAATTTACGGCAGGGTTCAACCTGAGCATGCTATTCTCCTTGAGGCGCATATAAACTAAAAAAGTGTTTTCAATACCTTTTGCTCACACTTAAATCACAGAGTTACCCCTGTTAAATTCCGGATATTTTTCCGGTTAACTATTCAGTCTTCTCTGAGTGGAAATACAGAGGCGAAATAAATTCCGCCCCCGGATTCAGAAACCTGGCTCAGTCACCAGGCCATCAATCAATACCTGTGGCGTGCCCTGAGAACAGCGCTCGATACGGCCTTTCACGCCGTAGACTTTCGCCAGACTTTCCGGGGTAATCACTTCTTCCGGCAGGCCGTCTGCGATCAGCTCGCCGTTTTGCAGCATTAACACATGCTCGCCGTGACGCAATGCAATATTAATATCATGCACCACGACAACGGTAATAATGTTGCGCTTGCGGGTTTCACGGCGCACTAAATCCATCACGTGAAACTGATAATTTAAATCGAGGGCACTCAGCGGCTCGTCCAGTAATAAAAGCTCAGGACGACGGATCAGCGACTGCGCCAGCCCCACCAGTTGCTTCTGTCCGCCAGAAAGCTGATCGAGAAAGCTCATAGCCAGATGCGCAATCCCCAACCGTTCAAGCAGCTCCATCACCTCCGCTTCACCGGATGCGCTGCTGCGCCCACCGGAAGCACGCTGCGCCACGATAATCGATTCCAGCACGTGCAGATGGACTCCGGCAGGCAGGGACTGCGGCAGATAAACCACTTTCTCAGCCCGGCGGGCAAACGGCAGCCCCATCATCTCGTGACCATTAAGCCACAGCTCTCCCTGAGCACGATTTAATCCGGCCAGAGAACGCAGCAACGTGGATTTGCCGCAGCCGTTCGGTCCCAGCAGCACGGTGATTTTGCCACGCGGCAGCAGCGGAACGTTGAGGTTGCTGATGATTTTGCGTTTCGGGTAACCGGCATGGAAGCCACTGATTTTCAGGCCGTCCATCAGACATTCCCCCGGTGGCGCAGAATAATACTCAGGAAGAACGGCACGCCCACCAGCGAGGTGACGATGCCCACAGGAATGATCACGCCCGGCACCAGATTTTTCGAGACCACAGAGGCCAGCGACAGCACCAGCGCACCGGTCAGCGCACTGGCAGGCAGATAGAAGCGGTGATCTTCGCCAAATACAAGCCGGGCAATGTGCGGTGCCACCAGGCCGATAAAACCAATCGGGCCGACAAAGGCCACCGCCAGCGCGGACAGGATGCTGATACGCAGCAACGTCGCCAGGCGCAGACGGCGCACGTCAATCCCAAAGCTCACCGCCCGGTCCTCACCCAGGCGCAGCGCGGTCAGCTTCCACGAACTCATCATTGAGAACGGCACCAGGATGGCAAAGGCCAGCGTCAGCACGCCCAGCTTCTGCCAGGAGGCGCGGGCCAGGCTGCCCATGGTCCAGAACACTAACCCCTGCAGCGTGTCTTCGCTGGCGATAAACTGCATCATCGAAACCAGCGCATTAAAGGTAAACACCAGCGCGATGCCGAACAGCACCACGCCGGAGCTGGCTACACGGGTCCAGCGCGTCACACCGTCCAGCATCAATGCCGCAAACAGCGCGAAGAAAAAGGCGTTCGCCGAGATAAACCACTGATCGGGTATGCCGGGGATACCAATCCCCAGCACGATTGCCAGCGCCGCACCAAATGCCGCTGCTGAAGAGACGCCCAGCGTGAACGGGCTGGCCAGCGGGTTATTCAGGATAGTCTGCATCTCTGCCCCGGCCAGGCCGAGAGCCAGCCCCACCACCACCGCCATCAGCGCGTAGGGTAAACGGATATCCCAGACAATGACGCGGGTTCCGGCATCCACGCTCTCCGGCGACAGCAGCGTTTGCCACAGCGTGGAGAGAGACAGACCGGCCGGACCAAGAGTGAAATCTAGCAGCAACGAAGCCAGGATCGCCAGCACCAGTACGCCCATGATCAACAAACGGTGGCGAAGCACCTGATGATAACGGCCCATCACCTGGTTCTGCTCCTGAGTGGCGTATCGGCCTGTGTCGTGGGTCAAACTCATCGTTGTACCTGGAAAAAGGGGGAAAAGTCAAGGCGGTAACATTAAAGCAAATGATAATAGTTATCAATAATATTTGTAAACGGGTATTACCGACGCCAGAAAAGGCAAAAGGCGCGGATTTCCGCGCCTTTATCACAGAGCGTTGATCTTATCCCTTAAACTTCGGGAACGCCATTTCGCTGTACTTCACGAAGCGGGTTTTCTTCGTCAGCTTATAACCGAACCAGATAATCAGGAACAGCGGAATACCGATATAAGTCGCTGCCACGCCGTACCAGTCAATGCGGTCCGCGAGGAACGCCTGGTAGTTCTGCCCCAGCGTAATGATCAGACACAGCACGAAGGCAAAGATCGGTCCCAGCGGGAAGAAACCTGAACGGTACGGCAGATCCGCCACATTCAGGCCCTGCTTCACATAGCCGCGACGGAAGCGATAGTGGCTGATAGCGATCCCCAGCCAGGCGATAAAACCGGTCATTCCGGAAGTATTCAGCAGCCACAGGTAGACTTCCTGATTACCAAACATAGAGGTCAGGAAACAGAGAGCCGCAACCACTGTGGTGGCATACAGCGCATTACGCGGCACTCCACCCTTAGACAGTTTTCCAAAAATACGCGGCGCTTTGCCTTCGCGGGCCAGGGTAAACAGCATACGGGTGGAAGCGTACATTCCTGAGTTACCGGCAGACAGCACCGCCGTCAGGATCACCGCATTCATCACCGCTGCTGCGGAGAGCAGACCTGCGTGTTTGAAGACCAGCGTGAACGGGCTGACGCTGATATCCTTCACGTCATTACGCAGCAGGCTCGGGTCGGTATAAGGAATGATCAGGCTGATCACCAGGATCGCCAGCACGTAGAACAGCAGAATACGCCAGAACACCTGACGCACCGAACGGGGGATATTTTTAGCCGGATCCTCGGATTCACCCGCGGCAATACCGATCAGCTCGGTGCCCTGGAAGGAGAAGCCGACGATCATCGCCACACCAATCATCGCTGAGAAGCCGCCCGCGAACGGTGCATCACCAATGTGCCAGTTTGCCCAGCCGGGAACTTCCTGACCGCCACGGAAAATGCCGACAATCATCATCACGCCGACCACAATAAAGATCACCACGGTGACAACTTTAATCAGCGAGAACCAGTATTCCGCTTCGCCAAACCCTTTTACCGAAATGTAATTCAGCAGGAAGATCACGCAGAGGAACACCGCGCTCCAGATCCAGCCTGGCGTGTCCGGGAACCAGTAGGTCATTACCAGCTGTGAGGCCACCAGGTCGACCGCGATGGTCACTGCCCAGTTGTACCAGTAGTTCCAGCCCAGCGCGAAGCCAAAGCCCTCTTCCACATAGCTGGAACCATAGGTGGAGAACGAACCTGAGACCGGCATAAAGGCGGCCAGCTCACCGAGGCTGGTCATCAGGAAGTACACCATCAGGCCGATCAGGGCGTAAGACAACAGTGCGCCACCCGGACCCGCCTGGGAAATCGTCGCCCCTGACGCTACAAATAAACCGGTTCCAATGGAACCCCCAATGGCGATCATCGTCAGATGACGTGCCTTTAACTCACGCCTTAACGCAGGTTGTTGTGTTGTTGTTTTATCCTGAACCATCTTGAAATGCTGTACTCTGGCTAAAATGAGGCGCGATTGTAGCAAACTACCCTGACAGCGATAGTGATTCCGCAACGTTATAAGATAGCTTCATGATCGGCGGGAAATTATTAGCCTGAACGAAATTGCCCTGAGAATTGTCCGGGGCTATCCGCAGATTTCCCCAAACAAAGCTACTCGGTGCAGTAGCTCAGAAAGCGCTGCAACGCTTTGGACAGGTGCTTCTGGCGGTGGTGAATACGGTACAGCGTACGTCTGAGTTGTGGCAGCGGTAATGGCACTTCCCTCAGCGTTCCCACCGTCAGCTGCTCTTCAATCACCCGGCGTGACAGGCAACTGATCCCCATACCGTGACGAACGGCATGCTTGATCGCTTCGGAGTTACCCAGTTCCAGTGCGAGGTGGAACTGCGGCAAATGCGACAGGAGCAGGTAGTCGACGATCTCGCGGGTACCCGAGCCGTGTTCGCGCAGGATCCACGGAGCCGCTGCCAGGCTCTCCAGGGTGATCGGGTGTTGGAAGATTTCCGCATCCGGCGCGGCAAACACCACCAGCTCATCCTCCAGCCAGGGCTCGCTGATCACGTCAGTCATGTGGCACGGTCCCTCAATCAGGCCAATATCGACGCGGAAATCAGCCACCGCATTAATCACATCCTGACTGTTGCCAACGCTCAGCTCCAGCGGCAAATCCGGGTAATCCCGCCGCCATCCGGCAATCATGCCCGGCAGCAAATAGTTACCAATTGTGCTGCTGGCATAAACCCGTAGCGCTCCATTATCTTCACGGAACAGCTGCTCGATTTCCGTGGCCTGTTCCAGCAGCGCCACGGCGCGCGGATAAAGCAGACGACCGTGCTCATTGACGACCAGCCGCTTGCCGACCCGGTCGAAAAGCTGCACGCTCAGCTGGCCTTCAAGATCCGCCAGCGCGGCGCTGACTGCCGACTGCGACAGAGCCAGTACCTGAGAAGCCTGAGTGGTGGAGCCACTCTTCAGCACCTCGGTGAACACTTCAATTTGTCTTAGCGTAATATGCATTGCCCATCACCAATATTACTTATTCTGGTTAATTATAAATATATAATCAATTTCTCTTTTAAGCCAGTACGCCGCATCCTGTCAGCACTGAACAGGAGCACTGCTATGGCCGATCTGACACTCTATCATCCTCATCAACATCCGTTTCGCTTCAATGCCGGGTTGCTGCTGGTTTTATCACTGGCGCTTTTCGCCAGTTGGCTGGGCAATCAGGCCTCCATCGCCGCACTGGGCCTGAGTGCATTAACCCTCGCTATCATCGCCGGTATTCTGGTCGGTAACACACTTTATCCCCGTTTCGCTAATCGGTGCGATCCTGGCGTTTTGCTGGCAAAGCAGCACCTGCTGCGCATCGGGATTATTCTTTACGGCTTCCGGCTGACCTTGCAGCAAATCGCTGATGTCGGTCTGAGCGGCATAGTGATTGATATTCTGACACTCAGCTCCACCTTCTTTATGGCCTGCTGGCTGGGCCGCCGCGTCTTTGGTCTGGATCGCGATACCGTCTGGCTGATTGGTGCAGGCAGCAGCATCTGTGGTGCCGCTGCGGTTCTGGCCACTGAACCGGTGATCAAAGCGGAGGGTTCAAAGGTCACCGTGGCAATAGCCACCGTGGTGATCTTCGGCACGCTGGCAATTTTTATCTATCCCCTGCTCTGGATGCTGGTCAGCCCGCATCTGCCTTTTATCACCCTGAGCCGCTGGGGCGTCTTTACCGGTTCTACAATGCACGAGGTAGCTCAGGTTGTCGCGGCTGGTCACGCCGTCAGCCCGGAAACGGAGAATGCGGCAGTGATCAGCAAGATGCTGCGCGTGATGATGCTGGCTCCGTTTCTGTTATTGCTGAGCGCAAGATTGAGAAACAGCCAGAGCGCCTCAGGGATCGCGCCGGGAAAAATGGCCTTCCCGTGGTTTGCCCTGATTTTTATCGGCGTGGCGCTGTTTAACTCCCTGCATCTGCTGCCGCTACCGCTGGTAAACCGCCTGAACCAGCTGGATAACCTGTTGCTGGCAATGGCGATGGCGGCACTCGGTCTGACCACGCACCTCAGTTCTCTGAAGAAGGCGGGACTGAAACCCATCCTGCTGGGCCTGCTCCTGTTTATCTGGCTGATCCTTGGCGGCGGTGCAATTAACCTTGGGATCCAGCATTTGATGGCATGATTTCCCGCCGTTTCCGGTTATCATTGCCCGCAAGGTGATATAACCCCTAACAGGAGAGACGGCATGAAATATATCGGTGCCCACGTCAGTGCTGCCGGCGGCGTGGATCAGGCGGTGCTTCGCGCACATGAACTTGAAGCAACAGCTTTTGCGCTTTTTACCAAGAATCAGCGCCAGTGGCGTGCTGCTCCGCTGACTGATGAAGTGATTTCCGCCTTTCGCGCGGCCTGCGAGAAATATAACTACAGCTCCGCACAGATCCTGCCGCACGACAGCTATCTGATTAACCTTGGTCACCCGGTAGAGGAAGCGCTGGAGAAGTCGCGCGAAGCTTTTATTGATGAGCTGAGCCGCTGTCAGCAACTGGGCCTCTCCCTGCTCAACTTCCATCCCGGCAGTCACCTGCATCAGATTGAGGAAGCGGAGTGCCTGAAACGCATCGCCGAGTCGATCAATATCGCACTGGATAAAACCGAGGGCGTGACTGCGGTGATTGAAAATACTGCCGGTCAGGGCAGCAATCTCGGGTTCCGCTTTGAGCATCTGGCCGCCATTATTGACGGCGTGGAAGACAAATCCCGCGTTGGCGTCTGCATCGATACCTGCCACGCCTTTGCCGGAGGTTATGACCTGCGTAGCGAAGAAGAGTGCGTGAAAACCTTCGCGGAATTTGAACGGATTGTCGGTTTTAACTATCTGCGCGGCATGCACCTGAACGATGCGAAAAGTGAATTCGCCAGCCGCGTTGACCGCCATAACAGCCTGGGCGAAGGCAACATCGGCAAAACGGCGTTCAGCTGGATGATGAAAGACAGCCGCTTTGACGGCATACCGATGATTCTGGAGACCACCAATCCGGATATCTGGAAAGATGAAATTGCCTGGCTGAAGTCCGAGCAGAATTGAGTTCATATCCAACCCGCGCCGTCCGGGGCGCGGGGCGCTTTCACCGCCATCATAAAGAATTTTCTTACTGATCAAGATCAATATAAATTCACTTCCTCCTTCTCTGAACAAATATTCCCCTCGCAAGAGAACTGGTTTATTACCGGTTTATCTGCCGCCCTTTATTATTGCTCTTATTTTCACCACAAAAATCATATCACATTGATTTTAAGAGAGTTTATAAAGTGTTTAAGTTTTCTGGCAAGGTGTCAGCCCTCGCGTTACTGATTGTCAGCGCCGGAGCTTATGCGAGCGAAATAAATTTATACTCCATCAATACAGGTTCATTTGTTTACCATCTGACGGGCAACCACGGTCAATATAACGAGAATTTTAATAATCAGTTCTATTCTGTAGAAGGTAAATTCTCTGAGAACTCAAAATACAGCGCGCTGGTCGGGACTTTAAAGAACAGTTTTGACGATCGCTGCCTGTCGCTGGCGCTGAGGAGAGACTGGCAGTCCTGGGATTCAGGCTGGGTTTTCAAAGGGATATACGGCTATACCGGGGAGTTCTTTTTTGATGCTTTCAGCCATTGTGGTGACAGAGGGTCCTATCACACCTTTAAGAAAGTCACCGGCGTTGGCTTTTCACCCTATCTTTACCATGGCGTACAGTACAACTTTACCCGCCAGGTGGGCGTTGAAGCCGGGATCATTTTCCCTACGATCTTCGCCGCGAGCGTGCAGTGGAGCTTCCGCTGACAGCAAATAATAAGGGCAGGTACTGAGGTAATGTCGCTGACTGGTTTCAGTCGCTCATCACCCTTTGTACCTGCCTTTTTTTGTCACAGGATTATCCCGCGCTTTCGTTTACTGCCTTAATCAGGCTTTTGCCAGCTCCGCTTCAGGACGCTTCAGAACCGCATAAGCCAGACCTGCCACTACCGTTCCCACCACAATCGCCATCAGGTAACCCAGTACCGGGGTGATTGCACCAGGGATTAACAGCACGAACAGTCCACCGTGCGGTGCCATCAGTTTAGCCCCTACCGCCATAGAGATAGCGCCAGTCAGCGCACCGCCGATAATGCAGCAAGGCAGCACACGCATCGGGTCACGGGCAGCAAACGGGATTGCACCTTCAGAGATAAAGCACAGCCCCAGAACCAGCGCCGCTTTGCCGCCTTCCTGCTGACCTTTATTGAATTTCTTGCGGGCCACCAGCGTTGCCAGCCCCATCGCCAGCGGAGGAACCATCCCTGCCGCCATGATGGCTGCCATCGGAGCGTAAGTCTGGGAACTCAGCAGCCCAACACCAAAGGCGTAGGCCACTTTGTTCACCGGACCGCCCATATCGGTACACATCATGCCACCGAGGATTGCGCCCAGCAGAACCGCATTTGCCGTGCCCATGTTAGCCAGCCAGTGAGTCAGGCCTTCCATGATTTTCGCGACCGGTGTACCTACCACATAGATCATCAGCAGACCGGTGATCAGGCTGGCGACCAGCGGAATAATGAGGATCGGTTTCAACGCCTCCATACTTTGCGGCAGTTTCACCTTCGAACTGATCAGTTTGGCTGCATAACCGGCAATAAAACCGGCGATGATACCGCCGAGGAAACCGGCATTGATGCTGGTAGCGATCATCCCGCCAATCAGACCCGGCGTCAGGCCCGGACGGTCAGCAATCGAGAAGGCGATAAAACCAGCCAGCACCGGCACCATCAGGGCGAAGGCGCTGCCGCCGCCAATCTGCATCAGCGCCGCGGCCAGCGTACCCTGCTCTTTAAAGGCGGTGATACCAAAGGCGAAGGAGAGCGCAATGCTCAGGCCGCCCGCCACCACCATTGGCAGCATGTAAGACACACCGGTCAACAGGTGACGATAGGCTCCGGCACTCTCTTTCTTCTCTTCAGACTGAGCAGAAGACTGGCTGCCGCCTTTCGGCTGGTAAGGTCTGGCTTCGGCTACCGCTTTGTCCAGCTCCTGGGCGGTTTTTTTCAGCGCCAGGCTGGTGGAAGTCCGGTACATCGGCTTACCGGCAAACTTCGCCAGGTCCACCTCAATGTCCGCCGCCACGATCACCAGATCCGCAGCCGCCACTTCTTCCGGAGTGATCGCATTACCTGCTCCCACTGAGCCACGGGTCTCAACTTTCACCCACCAGCCGCGTTTTTTCGCTTCGGTGTCGATAGCTTCTGCCGCCATAAAGGTATGAGCCACCCCCGTCGGGCAGGCAGTCACCGCGACAATACGTTTCGGGCCATTGCCTGCCGCAGCAACCGGTGCCGCTGCTGCTGCAGAAGCCGCCGGAGCATGCCAGGTTGTGGCGCCCGTCTGCGCCTGCTCAAGTACCATTTCCGGCTGACGCAGCAACTGCCCGATGTCCGCCAGATAAATGGCTTTCCCGTCCAGACTGCTGTCAGCTGGGATCTGTTTCCCGGCCACAATGATCTGGTCAGCTTCGGCCAGGTTCTCCGTCAGCGTCAGCCCTTTCGCGGCCGCCGCAGCGGTAGTGATATTTTTTGCCAGATAGCCAGTGGCCAGCCCCAGCGAAGAATCAATTATCAGCAGCGTTTTCATTATGCTCTCCTGCTGTCAGTTAAAAGGTTGTAGGTCGACTCGCGCCATCATCGCGGCCAACTGAGTACGATCGGTAACGCCTACGTTGCTCTGGCTCACGGCCATGGCGGCCACTGCTGTTGCAAGACGCAGCGTATGCTCGCTGGACTCGCGCATCAGCAGGCCATAAATCAACCCGCCAACCATAGAATCCCCGGCACCTACGGTGCTCACCACCTCACAGGCTGGTGGTTTGGCAATCCATTCGCCTGAAGCGTTCACCCACAGCGCGCCTTCCGCACCCAGGGAGATCACTACATGGGCAATCCCCTGCTCGCGTAGTGAGTGAGCAGCTTCAATTACGTCCTGCAATGTCGGCAGTTTGCGCCCGGCCCAGATTTCCAGCTCGCGGCGGTTTGGTTTTACCAGCCACGGCGCGGCTTTCAGACCGGCCACCAGCGCCTCGCGGCTGCTGTCAAAAATGATGCAAGGGCAGTGAGTGCGCAGCGCGCTCATCCACTCGGTAAACGCATCCGGGTTCACACCGGCAGGCAGGCTGCCGCTGACGCAGACCATGTCGAACTGACCGAGCCAGCTCAGGGAGTCAGTGGAAAAACGCTCCCAGTCCTGGGCGGTAACGTTAAAGCCGGAGAAGTTCAGATCGGTCACTTCACCGTCTTTCTCGGTCAGCTTGACGTTGATGCGGGTACGTCCTTCAACCACCTGAAAACGGTTAGCGATACCCAGCTCGCTGAACAGGTGCTGAAATCCGTCCTGATTCTCTTTGCCCAGGAAGCCGCCAACGGTGACGTCGATACCCAAATCTTTCAGCACTTTGGCGACGTTGATCCCTTTACCGGCCGCGTGCAGGCCAGTGGTTTTGACCAGGTTAACTTCACCACGCTCAATTTCCGGGGTGTAACCTACCAGGTCATACGCCGGGTTCAGCGTGATAGTGGCAACACGTCTGCTCATGCTGCCCCCTCGCCGAGACCGGCAGCAATCGCTTCACCCACCGCATCCAGTGCGGCACGGGCATCTTCACCGCTGGCGGTAAAGCGCAGGCGATGACCTTTTTTCACGCCCAGCGCCACCACTTTCATCAGGCTGCGGCCGTTTGCAGGTTTGCCGCTGCCGTCGAGGTTGGTGACAGTGACATCACAATTAAACTGTTTGATTACGCTGACCAGCGCGGTTCCCGGACGGGCATGCAGGCCATGCTCGTTACGGATCGTGAACTCTTCGGTCAGCACATCAGCCTGCTCAGACACTTCGCTGGTCAGCAACGCCAGGATCCCGGCAGCATCAGCGCTCAGCAGACGGTCGGCTTTCTGCTTGTACAGCAGGTCACTAACGTAATTCAGCACGTTAAGCGGCTGGTCATCAGTCACGGAAACGGTCACCAGCAGCGCGGCTTTTTCGCCTTCCACTTCAAAAGGCGCGGCGCTGCGGCTGACGGCCACGGCGCTACCGAGATTCCCTTCGGTGCTGTCGCTCAGCCAGATACCCTGCCCGAGGTTCAGTGGACGTGAGGAGATCACGCGGCTGACGAAGGTGGCATCCACCGCACCCGCCTGCTGCAAACGACCGGCATTCAGCGCCTGCAGGGTCATCAGATCGCTGGTGGCCACGTCGGTAGCGATCAGCGAAGTATCAAATTTAAATTCAGTGCCCAGCTTTTCGCCCATCAGCAGGCTGCGCAGCGTTTCTGCCGAGTCGGTGGTTTTCAACTGCTCTGCCACGCTGTCATCGCTCAGTACGTGAGTCAGCTGACGCAGCAGCGCAAGGTGTTCATCGGATTTCGCCGCGATACCAATCACCACATACGCGGTCTGGTCGTCACCCCAGGCAATGCCCTGTGGGAACTGATAAACCTGCACGCCGGTTTTTAAAACCAGATCGCGAGTGTCAGTGGTGCCGTGTGGGATAGCGATACCGTTACCCAGGTAGGTAGAAGTCTGCTGCTCGCGGGCCAGCATACCGTTAACGTACCCTTCCCCGACGTTACCTGCAGCAGTCAGCGCCGCAGCAACCTGGCGAATGGCATCTTCTTTCTCACCGGCGGTAGCACCGGGATGAATGGCGGACAGTTCAAGCTGGAACATAGCTCTCCTCGCTGCTGAAATTGAATCGTTTCAGCTAATTTGAGAAAAAAAGCGTTTTCTGTGATTTAAGGAGCTGAACAGAAGACGCTGAAACGTTTCAATGAGTTTGGTCCTGTTGCCCCGAAGGTGGCAAGTATTACCGTTAACGGCGTAGCAGATTTTTGACGCCACGCACATTTTGTCAGCTCTTTTCGGAAAAAGACGCTTTACCCGCTGCGCTTGCTGAAGAAGTGCTGACACCTGCAGGGCGGCGATAAACACTTTCAGCTTTCCGGCTTCAGCTATTCAGTGAGACGGCTTTTTTTGCTGAAGCCGTGTCGGAAGCCCGTGCAGGAAATGCGTTTTTCTGCTGATTTCAGACTCCCTGTTTGAAACAGCTTTTTAAAACGCATCCGCAGGCGTAAAATTCCGGCGTTTTTTCAAACAATGGTTGTTTACCCCATGCAAACCCCAGTTGTCCGCGCGCGCGTGCTGCCGGACAGCCAGTCGCTGGCTTTCCTGATTGTGACGTTTGTCTCCGGCCTTGCCGGTGCGTTACAGACCCCAACTCTCAGCCTGTTTCTCTCGACTGAAGTTCACGCCCGCCCTTTTATGGTGGGCCTGTTTTTTACCGTTAATGCGCTGGCGGGGATCCTGGTCAGCCAGCTGCTTGCGCGCTACTCTGACCGTCAGGGCGATCGCAAAACGTTGATTCTGGTCTGCTGCCTGGTAGGCGCCGTTGCCTCTTTGCTGTTTGCCTGGAACCGCAGTTACTTCATTCTGTTACTGCTGGGGGTGTTGCTGTCCGCATTCGGGACCACCGCCACACCACAGATGTTCGCCCTCGCCCGTGAGCACACGGATAAAAGTGGCCGCAACAGCGTTATGTTTACTTCAGTGATGAGGACGCAGATTTCTCTGGCGTGGGTGATTGGGCCACCGCTGGCTTTTATGCTGGCGCTGGGATACGGCTTCCGCAATATGTACCTGTGCGCTGCGATGGCCTTTGTGGTCAGTGCTGTTGTTGTCAGTTACATGCTGCCTTCAATGCGCAAAACGCAGATCGCAACCACCGCGCCGTTGCAGGCTCCACGCCGCAACCGCCGGGACACGCTGATGCTGTTCACTGGCTGCACATTAATGTGGGCCTGTAACGGCCTGTATCTGATTGCGATGCCTTTATATGTCGTTGGCACGCTGCATCTGCCAGAAAAACTGGCCGGAATGCTGATGGGAATGGCGGCCGGGCTGGAGATACCGGTGATGCTTGTGGCCGGTTTTTATGCCAGACGCATCGGTAAACGCCCAATGATGCGGATCTCAGCGATAGCGGGCCTGCTGTTTTATGGCTCAACGCTCTGTTTCACCAGTGAAATCCCACTGCTGGCTATCCAGCTGCTGAATGCCATCTTTATCGGCATAATGGCCGGGATCGGCATGATCTATTTTCAGGATCTGATGCCGGGCCAGGCCGGTGCCGCTACCACCCTCTTTACCAACTCCACCCGCATGGGCTGGATTATTGGCGGTTCGCTGGCAGGCGTGGTGGCAGAGATCTGGGGAAATTCGGCGGTATTTTGGTTCGCCGTGGGAATGATGGTGCTGGCAGTGGGCTGCGTCTGGCGGCTGAAGGAAGTTCAGCCTGCGGCAATTGCTGGTTGACCCCCAACAAATAGTGGCTACAGATCTCCGCTGGACAACAGAAATCGCAGTCGGAAATCGGCAGTAAAAGCTGAATTCGCAGGCTAAAAGTTGACCATGGCACCGCGCTTTATGGTGCGGTCAGCCTCTCCAGATCCAGCAGCCAGGTCATTGCCTCTTCCCGGCTGGTGCCACACATCTCCCTGCCCGCTTTCAGTCCGGCACAAACCGCAGGACGCAGCGGCGAAGTGAAGATTTTGCAGCGCTGATGCTCATCAAGCTGAATGCAGCGAGTATTGGCTGGTTTACCGTTGGGCATACCAGGGATAGGTGTCGAAATTGAAGGCGCGGTACAGCAGGCCCCACAGGCAGAACGGCACTCCATCTTTATCCCCTCATTCAGAAAGCGCGACAATAGCAGGCGTCAGAAAGGAATACTATCCTTATTAGCGGGCATGTTTTTGCGCAAAGTTTACGGTAATTCTTCGCGACCTTAGCAGGTCAGTGCTTGCCTGAATCCGTCAGCCGGAGTAAGTTGACGCGAGAATTTTCCACCCCCCGTTTATCGAGACTTAAGAATGCCAAGAGCGAACGAAATTAAAAAAGGTATGGCCGTCAGCTTTAACGGCAAGTTGCTGTTAGTTAAAGATATTGACGTTCAGAGCCCCAGCGCCCGCGGCGCTTCCACGCTTTATAAGATGCGTTTTACCGACATCCGCACCGGCCTGAAGGTGGAGGAGCGTTTCAAGGGCGACGACATCATTGACACCATTTCGCTGAGCCGCCGCCAGGTGACCTTTTCTTATATCGACGGTGACGAATACGTCTTTATGGATGATGAAGATTACACCCCGTACGTGTTCAAGAAAGAGCAGATTGAAGAAGAACTGCTGTTTATTCCGGAAGGGGGCATTCCTGGCATTCAGGTACTGACAATGGACGGGCAGATCCTGGCGCTGGAACTGCCGCAGACGATGGATATGGAAATTGTCGACACCACGCCGGGTATTAAAGGCGCATCGGCCAGTGCCCGTACCAAACCCGCCACCATGAGCACCGGGCTGGTGATTCAGGTTCCGGAATATCTTAGCAGCGGCGACAAAATTCGTATTCACATCCCCGAGCGCCGCTACATGGGCCGCGCTGAGTAATCTGCACTAAAAAACCGGTGATGTATCCTGCATCGCCGGTTTTGTTATGTTATAACCCTTTCCTGCGTCCATTAATTATAGCTGACCGTCATAATCCCCTGTTTTTGGTGCTGATCCAGCCAGCGAACATCCGATTTTCCAATATTGGTTGGAATAAATTCTCGCTTGCCTTTCAGGGAAGAGACCGTAGTCCGGGTTTTTCCGTCCCGATAACAGGACGATGTGATCTGATTCTGCTGCAACTCCATATCGCAGCCAGGTTCAACAATTGCACCACGGAACTGAATGATTCCGGAACTGGAATCCGCTGCCTGTGTGCTACTCGTCCATGAGGTGAAAAGCATAACAATCACTGCTAATTTAATGCCGTTCATAGAGACCTCATTAATTAGTTGCTGCTTTAATAACATAGTCATAACTTTCGCATTGTGTGCTTTGTTACAGAGATTTCATCGGCACTACCGGTAAAAAGTTTAATGATTGAACAAGTTAAAAATTGAAGGGGGAGAGAAATGACCCGGGTAAATCTGATTACCGGCTTTCTGGGCAGCGGCAAGACCACCACGCTGCTGCATCTGCTGGCCAGCAAACCTGCCGGTGAGAAGTGGGCGGTGCTGGTGAACGAGTTTGGTGAAATTGGCATCGACGGCGCTCTGCTGGCAGAAAGCGGTGCGGTGCTGAAAGAGATCCCCGGCGGCTGCATGTGCTGCGTGAACGGCCTGCCGATGCAGGTAGGGCTGAACATGTTGCTGAAGCAGGCAAAACCGGATCGGCTGCTGATTGAACCCACCGGTCTGGGTCATCCGAAACAGATCCTGGATATGCTGGGCGCAGAGTTTTACCGCCCGTGGCTGGAACTGAATGCGTCGCTCTGCCTGCTCGACCCGCGCCAGCTTGCCGAGGCGAAGGTGGTGGAAAATGAAAACTTTCGTGACCAGCTTGCTGCCGCTGACATCATTGTGGCCAATAAAGAAGATCGCTGGGAGCCACAAACCCGCCAGGCACTGGCATCATGGCAGGCTCAGGATCAGGCTGAACGCCAGGTCGTCACCACCAGTTTTGGCAAAATTGATCCCACCCTGCTGGATTTGCCCAGGAAAAATTTTCGCGATCTGCCTCACGGGCACCACCATCACCCGCAGCCGCCGTCCCAACTGGCCGCTCTTTCACTAAACCAAAATACCCGCTGGCGCCGGTCGCTGAATCAGGGCCAGGGCTACTTCTCCTGCGGCTGGGTTTTCAATGAAGAAACCATCTTTGATACTGTCGGCCTGCTTGAGTGGGTCAGGCTGGCTCCGGTCACCCGAATTAAAGGCGTCATGCGTATCCGGGAAGGGCTGGTAAGCGTGAATCGTCAGGGCGAAGATTTTCGCATCGAGACCCGACAGAGCACGCCGCCGGACAGTAGGCTCGAAATTATCCACGAGTCTCAGGCCGACTGGAACGCGCTGCAGGCAACTTTGTTGAAGCTTCGTTTAAGTTATCCGGTATAATCTGCAACGTTACTTTCTTAATTTATCCTTAAGCTGCAATGACTACTAAACGTTTACTGAGCATCCTGGTGCTGAACATGCTGGGATTTGCGCTATTTTTCTCATGGTATCTTCCTGAAAATCATGGGTTTTGGTTCAGCATCGATAAAGCTATATTTTACTGGTTCAACGATCGCCTGGAAACCAATAAAGTGCTGCTGTGGGGATTGGCGATCACCAATTTCCGCCTGTTTGATGGCGTTGCATTATTAGCAATGGGTGCGCTTTACCTCAGTTTCTGGCGCCGCGAAACCCCACAGGGTCGCCGCCGGATGTTTGCTATTGGTATTGCGATGCTGTTAAGTGCAGTGGTGCTCAATCAGCTTGGACATTTAATTCCGGTGTCTCATCCCAGTCCGACCAAGTTCTTCCCGGACGTACATCACGTTGCCACTCTGACCGGTATTCCAGCCAAAGATGCCTCTGCCGACAGTTTTCCGGGTGACCACGGCATGATGCTGATGATTTTTACCTGCTTTATACTGCGCTATTTCACCCGCCGGGCCTTTATTACCAGCGTGATAATTGTGCTGCTCTTTGCCAGCCCGCGCATAATGATTGGTGCTCACTGGTTCACTGATGTGGTGGTGGGTTCTCTTTCTATTGTGCTGGTGGGAATGAGCTGGTTGCTAATTACGCCAGCCAGTGATTATTTAGTGAACGCTTTATATCGCCATCTGCCTGGAAAATATAAGCCCGCTAAGTAATTCTGGAAACGGTGACTTTTTTAATCCGGCAATAAAAAGGTATTTTTAGCCTCTTATTGCCGGATACCGTTATCCCTGACTCATTCATAAAATCGCCCACAAAAGATTTCTTTATGGTTTCTGGGGAGTGAAACCGACTGCCAGCCCGCATTGAACAGCGATCTTTATCTGTTCTGTGAATAAGTTACCGATTTTCTCCCTTTTCCTGCTCTCTTACCCTTAAGTTTTCTCCACAAATGTCGATAACGTGGCCGCTATGTGACGTTCCTGTTTCATATCATAAAAACCTATAAAAAAGTCGTTAAAACCCCTCGCCATGCGGCTTGTAATCGGGTAACCTCGGTTTCAGTCAGCCAGAATCAGTAAAATATTTCTGAGATTTACACTTAAAACTGTGCCCGATGACACGTTTTAAGTATTCAGGAATTGTCTTACCTCCCTGCGCTAATTAATCTCGTTCCGTTTCGTAACTTAATCTGGCGACATTGTCGTTAAGGACTTCAAGGGATCACAAACATAATGGTCAAGTCTCAACCGATTCTGAGATATATATGGCGGGTCATCCCCGCGGTCGCATTAGCGACCCTGTTGTCAGCCTGTAGCTCAACGAATACCAGCAACAATGCACAAACTGATACTCATGCAGTTAAAGACAAGAACGGTTTTTTACTGCAAGCGTCTCAGGATGAATTCGAACAGATGGTCCAGAATGTGGATATCAAATCCCGTCTGATGGATCAGTATTCGGACTGGAAAGGCGTTCGTTACCGCCTTGGCGGTACCAGCAAACGCGGCATTGATTGTTCAGCATTTGTCCAGACCACCTTCCGTGAGCAGTTTGGTCTGGATCTTCCCCGCTCCACCTATGAGCAGGAAGATACGGGAAAAAGCATTCAGCGTGGCAAGTTACGCCCGGGTGATTTAGTGCTGTTCCGCGCCGGTTCTACCGGTCGCCACGTCGGTATCTATCTCGGTAACGATAACTTCGTTCATGCTTCTACCAGCAGTGGCGTGATGATTTCTAATCTGAACGACTCTTACTGGAAAAATCGCTACCGCGATGCGCGTCGGGTTCTGAGCCGAACGCAAAGCTGATTTCAGATCCCTGAAGTCTGCGAAACGAGAGAAAGAACGCTGCCACGGCAGCGTTTTTTTTTGCTTCAGGAAAAGGGCGGCGAGAAAAAGTCTAAAACGCATTTTGAACCAGAATTATATGAAGACTATTGCGGCCGACCGTTATATCCTGCCTGGCTTATACCAGAACATGGTTTGACAGAGTAATAATAAAAACAGGCACAAACGGGAGACAAACCCAATGCCACTTTCTACAACAGTCACGCGGCATGTTCCCAATCCGCGCAAAATTGCCTGCTACAGTGCGACCGTTGGTTTACTCATTTTTCTGCTTTTTATTATCATTACCCTGACTGTTATCTGGCACCGTCGCTGTGAAAGCCATGACAGGCTGGCAAGGAATACCCAAAGCTTTGTTGAGAAAAGCATTGCTGAATTACACCGCAGGCTTGCCCCGCTGGAAAACGCCACTCAGCTCAGTTGCGAAAGTATCAGTAGCGATCTGACCCAGCGAGCTGCTTTTACCCTGAATATCCGCGCCATCCTGCTGGTCGCCAGCAAAACAGCCTTTTGTTCTTCCGCCACGGGCAGTATGCAGGTAAACATTGCGCAAATCTCCCCGGAAACCGATACCTGCAAAGACGTTGATCTTCGCCTGATCGCGCAGACGCCAATGGTACCCGGCAAGCCAGCACTGGTAATGTGGCTGAGAGATCCACGCTTCCCTGACAGTGGCGTAATGACGACTATTGATATCAACCTTACCTCCTATCTGTTGCTGGCCTCCCGCCAGCCGGAAATCAGCGGAATTGCCATCGTCGCCGGAGATAAAGCCCTGACCAGCTGGGAGCAAAAGGTCAACGACCTCAGCACTCTGCCCCCCCATCCACTGCGAACCGTGACCATTCCAGGCTATCCGATCACCCTGCTGCTGTATGGCGAGACTCTACCTCTGCGTGACATCTGTATGGTGCTGCTGGCCGGGTTGCTGCCAAGCCTGCTCGGTGCTGGTATTTTTTCCCTGCTGCTCACGCTGCGCATGCGCCCTGGTAAAGAGATCCTGCTGGGGATTAAGCGCGGCGAGTTTCACGTTGAATACCAGCCGGTGATTGAGGCCGCAACGGGTAAAACCTGCGGTCTGGAAGCGCTGCTGCGCTGGACCCATCCGACTGAAGGCCGCATTCCGCCGGATAGTTTTATCAGCTATGCGGAAAGCAAAAACCTTATTGCCCCGCTCACCCGTCACCTGTTTGAGCTGGTGGCGCGGGACAGTTATAAATTCAGACATGCCGTGCCTGCCGGAACAGATCTCAATCTTAATCTATCCCCCAATCATCTGGCCGATAACAATTTCTGCCGTGATGTGTCCAACTGGCTGCAGGCGATGCCCCAGGACCACTTCAGTTATGTGTTTGAAATCACCGAGCGGAGCATGGTGGCTGAACATGATGCCATCGAAATGTTTGACTGGATCCGCAATCAGGGGATTAGCATCGCCATTGATGATTTTGGAACTGGCCACATTGCCCTGATTTATCTTGAGAAATTCAATTTCGATTACCTGAAAATCGATCGTGGATTTGTCCAGAGCATCGGCCATGAAACGTTGGCCTCCCCCGTGCTGGATGCCGTGCTGACGCTGGCGAAAAAACTGGAGCTGCATACCGTCGCGGAAGGTGTGGAAACCAGCGAACAGGCCCGGTGGCTGCTGCGGCGCGGCGTTTCTCGCCTGCAGGGCTATCTGTACAGCCCCCCGTGCACCGTTTCCCAGCTGATTGAATATTTTCAGCATGAAAGCAGTCGTGAGCCGCTGGTCAGCTAATTAAATCACTTTTGCAATGTCTGAAAGCGTAAAGTGCTGATTTGACGCATTGCCACGGCCATAATCCTGCTGCTACCCTTGAAGGTAAGATTGCATTTTGGTTTCCGGAGTTGAATAACATAATGATATTGCGCTGGTTTGCCCTGATAGTCTTCAGTTTAACTGCCCCGGCAGTGCTGGCTGAAAATATCAATGAGAGTTACGCCTTTGCCCAGCTTGGCGAACCGAAATACGCGACGGATTTTACCCATTATGATTATGCCAATCCAGCAGCGCCGAAAGGTGGCAGCATTACGCTTTCCGCAATTGGGACCTATGATAACTTCAACCGTTTCTCGTCACGCGGTAATCCTGGCGTGGGCACCGATGCGCTGTATGACACTTTGTTCGTCAGCCCGGATGATGAAGTCGGGACCTGGTATCCGCTGATTGCAGATTTTGCCCGTTATCCTGACAGCTATCGCTGGGCGGAAGTGACCCTGAATCCACAGGCACGCTTCCAGGATGGCAGCCCCATTACCGCTGAAGATGTGGCTTTCACCTTTAATAAATTTATGACCGAAGGCGTGCCACAGTTTCGCGTTTTTTATAAAGGAACCACCGCTAAGGCTATCTCCAGACTGACCGTGCGCTTTGAACAGCCCACCGCCGACCGCGATAAGATGCTCTCCTTATTCAGTCTGCCGGTCTTTCCGGAAAAGTTCTGGAAAAACCATAATCTCAGCGAACCTCTGCCTGCCCCCCCCCTTTCGAGCGGCCCTTACCGCATAACCAGTTATAAAGTCGGCCAGTCGATTACCTATTCGCGGGTGAAGGATTACTGGGCGGCCAATTTGCCGGTGAACAAAGGACGCTTTAATTTCGATACCCTGCGCTACGATTATTATCTGGATGACAATGTCGCTTTTGAGGCGTTTAAGGCGGGCGCGTTTGATTTTCGCTCTGAGGGTTCAGCGAAGAAATGGGCCACGCAGTATCAGGGCAAGAATTTTGCCAGCCACTTTATTGTAAAGGATGAGCAGCCAAATACTGTGGCAACCGCCAGCAGCTGGCTGGCGTTCAACGTGCAGAAACCGCAGTTCAGCGACAGGCGGGTGCGCGAAGCCATTTCGCTGGTGCTGGATTTTGAGTGGATGAATAAAGCGTTATTTTATGGTGCCTATAAACGCACCACCAGCTACTTCCAGAACACCGAATACGCCGCACGGGGATATCCGGAGGCAAAAGAGCTGGAGATCCTGGCACCGTTCAAAGGGAAGATACCGGATGAAGTGTTTTCACAAATCTGGCAGCCATCCCATACCGACGGCAGCGGATACGACCGCACTAATCTGCTGAAGGCGCTGGACTTACTCAAACAGGCTGGCTGGGAGCTGAAAAATCAGCAGCTGATCAATGTGAAAACCGGGGCTCCTTTCAGTTTCGAAATGATGCTACGCAGCGGCGGTAACGACCAGTGGGTGCTACCTTTCCAGCACAATCTGGCCCGTCTGGGGATCAAACTGAATATCCGGCAGGTCGACAGCTCGCAATATCTGGCGCGCCTGCGTAAAAGTGATTTTGATATGGTGATGTCGCCGTACCCGGCGATGCCTTTCCCGGACAGTAACCTGCAGATTTACTGGGCCACGGCTTATATCAACTCCAGTTATAACCGACCGCATGTCTCCAGCCCGGTGATTGACGAGCTGGTTAATCAGATCAATCAGCATCAGGGCGATAAAGAGGCGTTGCTGCCGCTGGGCCGCGCCCTTGACCGGGTGCTGCTGTGGAACTATTACATGATCCCGATGTGGTTTAACGGCGAAAACCGTTACGCTTACTGGAACAAGTTTTCCATGCCTGCCACACGTCCGACCTATGCTTTAGGCTTCGACAGCTGGTGGTACGATGTTAACAAAGCCGCGCAGCTGCCGGCCCAACGCCGTTAAGGAGTCGAGTTTGGGCGCTTATCTGCTTCGCAGACTTTTACTGATTATTCCCACCCTGTGGGCGATTATCACCATCAACTTCTTTATCGTTCAAATCGCGCCGGGCGGCCCGGTCGATCAGGCACTGGCAAACATCGAGTTTGGCCAGACCACGGGAATGCCTGGTTCCGGCAGCAATGCGCAAAGTCAGGGTCGTAACACGCTGAACGTTAACCCTGCTGACGGTCAGTATCGCGGTTCACGCGGGTTAGATCCGGAAGTGGTGGCTGAGATCACCAAACGCTATGGCTTTGATAAGCCAATCTACGAGCGTTACTTCACCATGCTGTGGAACTATGTGCGCTTTGATTTTGGCGACAGTCTGTTTCGAAGCAGCTCGGTAATCCAGTTGATCAAAGAGAGCCTGCCGGTTTCCGTCACGCTGGGCCTGTGGAGCACATTGATTATCTATCTGGTGTCGATCCCGCTGGGGATCAAAAAGGCCGTGCGTAACGGCAGCGCCTTCGATGTCTGGAGCAGCACGCTGATCATCGTCGGCTATGCCATTCCCGCCTTCCTGTTCGGAACCCTGCTGATCGTGCTGTTCGCCGGAGGCAGCTATCTGGACTGGTTCCCGCTGCGGGGGCTGGTCTCCGCCCAGTTCGACAGCCTGCCGTGGTACGGTAAAATCACCGACTACCTGTGGCATATCATCCTGCCCGTAACTGCAACTGTGATTGGCGGTTTTGCCACGCTGACCATGCTGACCAAAAACTCGTTTATGGATGAGATCCGCAAGCAGTACGTGGTCACCGCCCGCGCCAAAGGGCTGGACGAGAATAAAATCCTCTACCGCCACGTGTTCCGCAATGCCATGCTGCTGGTGATTGCCGGGTTCCCGGCCACTTTTATCAGCATGTTCTTTACCGGCTCGCTGCTGATTGAAGTGATGTTCTCCCTGAACGGTCTGGGGCTGCTGGGCTATGACGCGACCATCCAGCGCGACTACCCGGTGATGTTCGGCACGCTGTATATCTTCACCCTGATCGGGCTGCTGCTGAATATCCTCAGCGATATTACCTACACGCTGGTCGATCCGCGCATTGATTTTGAGGCACGATGATGAGCCGTTTAAGCCCCGTCAATCAGGCCCGCTGGGCGCGTTTTCGCAACAACCGTCGCGGCTACTGGTCGCTGTGGATTTTTGCCATTCTGTTTATTCTCTGCCTCGGTTCAGAGCTGCTGGCGAATGATAAACCGCTGCTGGTGCATTATCAGGACCGCACTTTCTTCCCGCTGCTGGTGAATTACAGCGAGACTGATTTTGGCGGCCCGCTGGCGACCGCGGCCGATTATCAGGATCCGTGGCTGAAGTCGCGCATTGAGCAGCAGGGCTGGGCCATCTGGGCCCCTATCCGCTTTGGCGACGGCACCATTAACTTTGCTTCCAGCACCCCCTTCCCTTCTCCGCCTTCCGCGCAGAACTGGCTGGGGACGGACGCCAACGGCGGCGACGTGCTGGCCAGATTGCTGTATGGCACACGAATTTCGCTGCTGTTCGGGCTGATGCTGACGCTGGTTTCCAGCGTGATTGGCGTGGTGGTCGGTGCCTGCCAGGGCTATTATGGTGGCCGGGTGGATTTATGGGGCCAGCGCTTTATCGAAGTCTGGTCCGGCATGCCGACGCTGTTTCTGATTATCCTGCTATCCAGCGTGATCCAGCCAGGATTCTGGTGGCTGCTGGCGATTACCGTGCTGTTCGGCTGGATGCAACTGGTGGGCGTGGTGAGGGCTGAATTCCTGCGAACCCGTAACTTCGACTATATCCGCGCTGCGCAGGCGCTGGGCGTCAGCGATCGCAAAATAATCTCCCGGCATATGCTGCCGAATGCGATGGTGGCGACCCTGACCTATCTGCCATTTATTCTTTGCGGTTCGATCACCACCCTGACCTCGCTGGATTTCCTCGGTTTTGGCCTGCCAATTGGTTCCCCTTCACTGGGCGAACTGTTGCTGCAGGGCAAGAATAACCTGCAGGCACCGTGGCTCGGAATTACGGCCTTCTTCTCTCTGGCGATCCTGCTGTCGCTGTTAATTTTTATCGGTGAGGCGGTTCGTGACGCCTTCGATCCCAGTAAGGTGCACTGATGTCGCTGCTGACCGTCAAAAATTTAAGCATCGCCTTCCGTCAGGGTGGCGTCGACCGCCAGGTGGTGGACAATCTTTCCCTGTCGGTGGAGGCCGGTGAAACGCTGGCGCTGGTCGGCGAATCAGGTTCCGGCAAAAGCGTAACGGCGCTGTCGATGATGCGCCTGCTGCCTACGCCCCCAGTGCTCTATCCGCAGGGCGAGATCCTGTTCGCCGGTCAGGATGTGCTGAATGCGGATGAGCGCACCCTGCGCGGGCTGCGGGGCAATCGTATGGCGATGATTTTCCAGGAGCCGATGGTTTCGCTTAACCCGCTGCACAATATTGAAAAACAGCTGTATGAGGTGCTTTCCCTGCATCGCGGCATGCGAAAAGAAGCCGCCCGCGCGGAAATGCTCACCTGTCTTGATCGCGTAGGCATTCGACAGGCGAGTCAAAGGCTGAATGACTTCCCGCACCAGCTCTCCGGTGGCGAGCGCCAGCGCGTGATGATCGCCATGGCGCTGCTCACTCAGCCGGAGTTGCTGATCGCCGACGAACCGACCACCGCACTGGACGTCACCGTTCAGGCCCAGATCCTGGTGTTGCTGAAAGAGCTGAAGCAGGAGATGAATATGGGCCTGCTGTTTATCACTCACAACCTGAATATCGTCCGTCAGCTGGCAGACAACGTGACGGTAATGCGCAATGGTCAGGGCGTGGAGAGCAACAGCACGCGGCAACTGTTCAGCGCCCCGCAGCATCCTTATACCCGCGCGCTGCTGGATTCAGAACCGGAAGGCCGTCCGGCACCGGCGGATACTGAGGCTCCGCCTCTGCTGAGAGTTGAGCAGCTCAAAGTCGCTTTCCCGATTAAAAAAGGCCTGATGCGGCGGGTTACCGGTTACCACGATGCGCTAAAGTCGCTGAGCTTTGAGCTTCGTCCGGGAGAGAGTCTGGGCCTGGTGGGCGAGTCCGGTTCGGGCAAAAGCACTACCGGTCTGGCCCTGCTGCGGCTGATTGAGTCGCAGGGGGAAATCTGGTTCGCTGACCAGCCATTGCACCAGTGGGATCGTCGCAGAATGCTGCCGGTTCGCCGCCAGGTGCAGGTGGTCTTTCAGGATCCCAATTCCGCGATGAATCCCCGCCTGACGGTGCTGCAAATTATTGCGGAAGGCCTGCTGGTGCATCAGCCAGATCTGACACCGCAACAGCGGGAAGAGAAAGTGATTGAGGCGATGCGCGAAGTGGGGCTCGATCCCGAAACCCGCAATCGCTACCCTGCGGAGTTTTCCGGTGGCCAGCGCCAGCGTGTAGCGATTGCGCGGGCGGTGATCCTGCAGCCGCAGCTAATCGTCCTTGATGAGCCAACCTCTTCACTGGATCGCTCGGTGCAGAAGCAGATCCTCGCCCTGCTGAGAAAACTTCAGCAGGATCACCGGCTGGCCTATATTTTTATCAGCCACGACCTGCAGGTGGTGCGCTCACTCTGCCATCAGGTGGTGGTGCTGCGCCAGGGAGAAGTGGTGGAACAGGGAGAGTGTGAGCAGATTTTCGCATCGCCGAAAGAGGCCTATACGCAACAACTGCTGACGCTGGGCTGAAGAGGCTCTACCTGAATGCTCTCAGGCAGAGGCGTCTTTGAAAGGCTCGGCGATGCCAACGCCAAAATTCTTCAGGCGGCAGGTGGTGGCGCACTCATCGTGACGTGAGACAAACAGACAAGGCTCCCCTTCCCATTCCACCACCGAGCAGTCGAGCTGGATTTCCGCCAGCGCGTCTTTAATCATCTGCATCACATCCCACGCCTGCTGGCCGTGATGGCTTAGCAGAGTCAGCCCGATTAGATCGTCATCCGCATCAATGTTGCTGAGCAACAGCGGTTCCACGCGCGCGCCTGCGGTGCCACCACCCCAGCGATAGCTAAGTGGTAAACGATGGACCACTGAATGTTGTAGTGTATTCACCCGTACTCCCCAGACCGGTACCTGAACCCAGCTCTGACAGCGCATGCTGACAGGCTGGCTTCAGCTCAGTCATTCAATTGACTTACTCTCTTTATCGGCCGCGATGGCACTTAATTTGAGAGCTGACTCTCATTTTAACATTATATTTACCGTTTTAGCGGTGCGATAACAACCATTATTGTTGCGCAAAGGTAACTTTTCGCACGGTTACTTTTACATTGTAGCAACAAGACGATCAAAAAGGAGCAGGAACGCTCACCGGGAGCGCTCCTGTTGCGGAGAGGAGTTTATGCTGTCGCGCCTTTACGCGGGCGGGTTGCGTAGATAAAGAGCATGATTGAAAGCGTGGCGCAGATAAAAATGGAGCCAACCATTGGCCAGGCACTGTTAAACGACAGGGTGGATAGCAGCGCGCCGACCAGCGCACCAACGCCGAAGCGCAACGTTCCGGCCAGCGAGGAGGCTGTACCGGCCATATGCGGAAACTCTTCCAGGATCACTGCCATCGCATTTGATGACACCATCGCCACACAGCCAATAAACATCGCCACCCCGAAGACCAGCGGCAGGAACCCGAGATTAAACGTGCTGACCACTACCATCCACACTGCCATGGTGAACTGCACCAGCAGACCAAAGCGGAACATTGCCAGCGGGCCGAAGCGGCGCACCGAGCGGCTGTTAATCAGCGTCATCAGGAACAGAAACACCACGTTCAGGGCAAAGTAGTAGCCAAAATCCTGCGGTGAAATATGGTTCAGCTCGATATAGACAAACGGCCCGGCATTGAGGAAAGAGAACAACCCGGCAAAGGAGAAGCCGCTCGCCAGCATATAGCTGAAGACCCGCTTGTGGCGGAACAGCGACAGAAAGTTGAACAGCGTGGTGCGCAGATGAAATTTATGGCGTTTATTAGCCGGTAGCGTCTCTTTAATCTGGGTGACCACCAGCACCGTGGTGACCACGGCAGCAATCGAGATGGTCCAGAAGATGGCATGCCAGCTCCACAGCAGCAGCAGCCAGCCACCGACAATCGGTGCCATTAGCGGCGCGATGGTGGTGACCAGCATCACAAACGACATCATGCGGGAGAACTCCTCTTTCGAGTAGCTGTCACGCATCAGGGCGCTAATTACCACGCTACCCGCTGCTGCCGAGAGACCATGCAGCAGGCGCATAAAGATCAGCTGATCAATGGTTTGTGCCATCGCACAGGCCGCCGCGGCCACCGCAAAAATCAGCGTACCCAACGCAATCACCGGTTTACGGCCAAAGCTGTCAGCCAGCGGGCCATAAACCAGCTGGCCCAGTGCAAAACCCAGAATGTAGATATTCAGCGTCATCTGCACGCTGCCCGCAGACACGCCAAACTCGCGGGCAATTTGCGGAAGCGCAGGCAGATACATATCAATCGACAACGGCATTAACATGGCCAGCAGACCGAGGATCACTACCAGTCCAACCGACGAGTTCTTTTCCTTACGCACCCTCATTGCTTCAGCCTTATTATTATGATTTTGTCAGTTCTGTTGGCACGCCAACGCTGGCGATCTCTTCTTCCGTCAGCGGGCGATATTCCCCAGGTTCCAGCTCTTCATCCAGCACGATAGCTCCTATACGTTCACGGTGCAGCGCCACCACGTGGTTACCCACGGCGGCAAACATGCGTTTAACCTGATGGTAGCGCCCTTCACTGATGGTCAGGCGAACCTGAGAGTCGCTGACCACTTCCAGCGTGGCGGGTTTGGTGAGACCTTTTTCGTTATGCAACTGCACGCCAGCGGCAAACTGCTCCGCCGTATCGTCCGCTAACGGCGATTCCAGCGTCACCAGATAGGTTTTTTCGCAGTGGTGACGTGGCGAAGTAATGCGATGCGACCACTGGCCGTCATCGGTCATCAGCACCAGTCCGGTGGTGTCGATGTCCAACCGCCCCGCCGCATGCAATTTATAAGCGGTAGGCTCTTCCAGAAAGTACAGCACGGTCGGATGATCCGGATCGTCGGTGGAGCAGACGTAGCCCTGCGGCTTGTTGAGCATAAAGTAGCGTGGCCCCAGTTGGAGTTGCAGCGGATTGCCGTCATATTCCACTTCGCTTTCCGGGCTCAGTTTGAAGGAGCCATCCCGGACCACTTCCCCATCAACGGTGACCTTACGTGCCCGCAGCTCACGGGCAGCAATCGCCCGGCTGACTTCCAGTTGCTGAGATAAAAATTTATCAAGTCGCATTAAATCTGCACTGCCTGTTTGATTGAAATTGAAACGACGCTCCCGACCGCGGAACGTTTGAAAAGAGAGTCGATTGAGTGCGCACAGAGTCTTTGAAGCGCTGCGCGCGTTCAAGAGCTGGCGAACTCCAGTATACCTGGAGTTGCTGCTGACGCCCAGAGGCAGACAGGCGCGAAGCGTGCTTTCGTGGCATAATGCGGTTTTGCTCCCGGATTGCCTGAAAATTCATGTCGTTTACCCTTCGCCCCTACCAGCAGGAAGCGGTTGATGCCACGCTCAGCTACTTCCGCCGTTCCCACCAGCCTGCGGTGATTGTTCTCCCTACCGGGGCGGGCAAAAGCCTGGTGATCGCCGAACTGGCAAGGCTGGCTCGCGGCCGGGTGCTGGTGCTGGCCCACGTCAAAGAGCTGGTGGCGCAGAACCACAGCAAATACCAGGCTTACGGGCTGGAGGCCGATATTTTTGCCGCCGGGCTGCAACGCAAAGAGAGCCGCAGCAAAGTGGTATTTGGCAGCGTGCAGTCGGTGGCGCGCAATCTGGCACAGTTCGACAGCGAATTCACCCTGCTGATTGTCGACGAGTGTCACCGCATCAGTGACGCCGACGACAGCCAGTATCAGCAAATCCTTGGGCATCTTCGGCTGCGTAATCCGCAACTGCGGCTGCTGGGACTGACAGCAACCCCTTATCGTCTGGGTAAAGGCTGGATTTACCAGTTCCACTATCACGGGATGGTGCGGGGCGATGAACGTGCTCTGTTTCGCGACTGCATTTACGAGCTGCCGCTGCGCTACATGATCAGACATGGCTTCCTGGTGCCGCCCGAAAGGCTGGATATGCCTGTGGTACAGTATGATTTCAGCCGCCTGATCGCCAATGAGAGCGGTCTGTTCAGCGAGGCCGATCTCAACCGCGAGCTGAAACAGCAGCAGCGCATCACGCCACACATCATTCAGCAGATCGTCGAATTTGCTCAGGATCGTCAGGGAGTGATGATCTTCGCCTCAACCGTTGAACACGCGAAGGAAATTCTTGGATTACTGCCGGACAGCAAGGCTTTAATCAGCGCGGCAACACCGGGAGCCGAGCGCGATGCGTTAATCACCGCTTTCAAAGCGCGTCAGCTGCGCTATATGGTCAACGTAGCAGTGCTCACGACCGGTTTTGATGCGCCCCATGTCGATCTGATTGCCATCCTGCGCCCGACTGAATCCGTCAGCCTCTATCAGCAGATTGTCGGTCGCGGTCTCAGGTTATGCCCCGGAAAAACTGACTGCCTGATCCTCGACTACGCCGGTAATCCCCACGATATCTTCACTCCGGAAGTCGGCTCACTGAGGGGCAAAAGCAACAATAAACCGGTGCAGGTTTTCTGCCCTGCCTGCGGCTTCGCCAATACCTTCTGGGGGAAAACCACCGAAGACGGCACGATAATCGAACACTTTGGCCGCCGCTGCCAGGGTTTGCTGGAAGATGACGAGGGGGAACGCGAGCAGTGCGATTTCCGTTTCCGCTTTAAGAGCTGCCCAAACTGTAATGCCGAAAATGATATTGCCGCCCGCCGCTGTCACGACTGCGACGTGGTGCTGGTGGATCCGGATGATATGCTGAAAGCCGCACTAAAGCTGAAAGACGCGCTGGTGTTGCGCTGTGCGGCGATGGTGCTGGAAAACGGTGCCGATGAAAAAGGCGAGTGGCTGAAGGCCCGCTACTTTGATGAAGAAGCGACGGAAGTGAGCGAGCGTTTCCGTCTGAACACACCTGCTCAGCGAACCGCTTTCGAACAGATTTTTCTACGCCCCCATCAGCGCGCACCGGGCGTACCGCTGGGCTGGCAGAGTGCGGCGGATATCGTGACGCTGCAACCTCTTCTGCGTCATCCTGATTTTGTGGTAGCACGTAAACAGCGCCATTACTGGCAGATCCGCGAAAAAGTTTTCGATTATCAGGGGCGTTACCGCCGTGCTAACGAGCTTCGTTAGAGCATTACCGGTTTATTACGTTGCCCGCATGGCGGAGTCGGGCTATAATGCGCCCCGCTTTTGCACTCGCAAAAGCTGAAACTCCAACCTGTTGCTGGGTCGCCTGTAGCAGGATAATTACTTTAAGAGACTGAACAATGTTCACTATCAATGCAGAAGAACGTAAAGAGCAGGGTAAGGGTGCGAGCCGCCGCCTGCGTACAGCTAACAAATTCCCGGCCATCATTTATGGCGGTAAAGATGCAGCTGTTGCCATCGAACTGGATCACGACTCCGTAATGAACATGCAGACTAAGCCTGAGTTCTATACTGAGGTTCTGACTCTGGTTGTTGGTGGTAAAGAAACCAAAGTAAAAGTGCAGGCTGTTCAGCGTCACCCGTTCAAGCCAAAACTGCACCACATCGACTTCGTTCGCGCTTAATTGCCTGACCGTTTCGTGTGAAAGAAACACCGCTTAATGCGGCGTTTCTGGCTGTTGAGACCCCACATTTTTATGTGGGGTTTTCTTTTTGCAGGATGGAATGAAATCTGGCGTTACGGGAGCCTCTGAGGCGCAGAGTTAAACTCCCTGATGGCCGGAACAAAACTTGTTGCGACTGTCGCAGCCACGACGGCAGCAGCACAGGCCAGTAGCAGAGGTTTACTACCAAAATGCAGGGCAAGCGGTCCCGCAGCCAGTTCGCCGAAAGGAATGGCCACAAACGAACCCATCGCATCCCAGGCATAGACACGTGCCAGTTTATCGGCAGGGATATACGTTTGCAGATAGTGTGCCCAGATAACGCCAAATTGCCCAAACCCCACGCCAGCCAGAAAGAAAGCCCCCATCAGGAGTAACGTGGAAGTCCCCATGCCCAGCAAAAAGACCGGGACGGCGCAAAGGGCAACCAGAATGACACCAGCCAGCATGTCGCGCCGCGGCCGCCAGCGCAGCGCAATGAAAGAACCGGCGATCAGCCCCACGCTCTGAGCCGCAATACTCATTCCCCAGCCGGTTCGCCCAATGGAAGCATCTGCCACAATGGGACCCAGAACCATGACCACACCGCTGAAAACCGCATTAACGATGGTGAATTGCACCACTACCGACCAGACCCAGGCGCGGGCAGTAAACTCCTTCCAGCCCTCCCGTAAGTCCTGAAGGATATGGGCATGTGGCCCTGAAGCCTGCGCCGCGCAGATCCGTACACAGAAATAGAGCGGAGCAGAAGCTGCAAATCCCAGGGCATCAACAGCCAGACCCCAGCCTGGGCCGATGGCACCCACCAGCACCCCACCCAGTGAAGCCCCCGCCACTGTCCCGACATAAACGCCCAGCTGGATAAAAGCGTTGCCCTGCCTGAGATATTGGGTCGGAAGAGTTTGTGGAACGAGTGCTGAAGAAGCGGGCAATGCAACACCTGCAGCCGCACCATTTACCGTCCCCAGCATCATCAGCCCGGTGAGCGTGGCGGTATCGCTCAGTACCAGCCAGGCCACCATTCCCTGAGATAGCGCAGCGATAAGGGATGAGCAGAGCAACACTTTATTCCGGGAATAGCGATCGCCCAGCACGCCTCCCAGTAATAAGAAAGCGACATTGAATACCGAGCGGGATGCCACGACCATGCCTAAATCGGCAGCCGAACCACCAATATCCAGCACGGAAAAAGCAAGGGCAACAGGTGCAATGGCATTACCGGTTACGGTGAGGATACGGGCCAGAAACAGGTTTCTGAATGGCGCAAAGTGCAGGGCATGTCGGGGGCGGCAAACGATGGCCATTTCAAGTATCCTTACCGAAAAGTCCGTGGTGTATGCACATTTATAACCTACACAAAAAACAGGAAGTTAAAATATGACCACCTTCGAGAAAACCATGCTGGTTAATTTCAGCCAGAACCAGATGTATAACCTGGTAGCAGATGTCTCCGCTTATCCGGAATTCCTGCCCTGGTGTCAGCAGGTTGAGATCCTGGAAGACCAGCCCGGCAGCAAGGTGGTGCGCATTGGGATCAGCCACTCGCGATTACCCCGGCTGAATCTCACCACGCGCGCGACCTTTCATCCTGACACATCTCTTCTGCTGAAACAGGTATCGGGATCATTTCTGGCGGCTTTTGAAGGCCACTGGCAATTTGCCTGCAATAACAATGCTGATGGTGTGGACAGTATGCACCAGTGCTCGGTGACCTTTACCGTCAGTTACCGCTTTTCAAACGCGCTGATGAAGCTGGCGCTGTCACCATTTTTCGCGGTACTGGTCCGGATGCTGCCAGAGTTGTTCGTTCAGCGAGCAGCTCAAGTCTATGCCCGGTGATAACAATCTCCCGGTCAGCACCTTTTCGACTATTTACTGCTGCTGCGACGCTGGAGCTGGTCACGCAGATTTGGCGGCGTGCCTTTGATAGTCAGCGTGTCAGTAGCCGGATCCCAGAAGATTCGCTCGCCCAGTAACATGGCATCGAAATTCAGCGTCATTCCCCCGCCACTGCCGGCGAATTTGGTCAGCTGGCGCAAGGTGCTGCGATCGGCCGGGAAGCTCTCTTCCAGCTCGTAACCCTGCTCCTGAGTAAAGGCCTGGAAGGTTTTCTCCCCAATCGGGGCCAGTTCTTCAGACAGCCCCTGCAGTTCGATCTCTTCGCCCGCCTGCAGCTGTTCGTTGCAGTAGCTGTAAACCTGCTGACGGTAGTTCTGGCGCTCGTTTTTATCGAGGCTGGCTTCAGAACAGTAGTCATCCACTGCCTGCAGTAACCCTTTGTTCTGCGCTTTGGTATCCAGCCCGACGCTGGCTCCAAGGAAGTCCATAAAGAAGTCGGCTACTTTGCGCCCGACTCGGCCACGCAGGAAGGTCAGATAGCGGGTAGAGTCCGGGTTAGTTTCCCACTCGGTCAGGTCGATACGGGCCACGATATCGGCATGATTAATATCCAGATAGTGCGTGCTACTGATATCCAGCTCTTCGTTCACACGCATGCTGCTCTGGCTGCTGAGCACCGCAACCAGCAGATATTCCACCGCCAGGTAACGATAGTGACCAAACAGCACAATACCGCCGTCAGCAAACGGGTATTTGGCTAACTCATCGCGCAGGCGCCCAGTGGCTGCCCGGCTGAACGCGAGGAAATCATCCTCGCCTTTGCGGCAGTTTCGCAGCGCATCGGCCAGCTCGCTCTCTTCATTAAAAAGACCGTAAGCCTTGCTCTTGGCACTGTAGACGCGATGCAGCTCTTCCATCATCGCCGTGACCGGGCCGTTGGCAGGCAGTAGCGACTCGCGCAGCACCAGTTCCAGCGTCTGTTCATCGCGCTTGATCATCTGGTGAAGGGCAATCTGGTCGATATCCAGACTCATGTTAGACTCTCCTTTTAACGTAGTCGCGTATTCAATCATCAGCCGTCGCTGCGATCAACAGGCAACAACATTAACCGTTATCTTGCGATAAAAGTGCAGAAAAAATCGCGCATTTACGGTAAGATAGCGCCCTTTAATACTCAACAAATTTGACTTTATGCCACAATCATCCCGTTACAGCGACGAGCGCGTGGAGAAACTCCTCGCCGACATGGTCAATATTCTTGAAAAAGGTAAGGCCCCTACCGATCTTTCCCTGATGGTTTTGGGAAATATGGTGACTAATTTGATCAATACCAGCATCTCTCCGGCTCAGCGCCGCTCGCTGGCACGTTCATTTGCTGAAGCCCTGCAGGCATCGGTAAATGAAGATAAAGCCCATTAATGTGATGATCCTGACTCTGTTATGGTAACAAATCGGCAGCGCTACCGTGAAAAAGTCTCCCAGATGATTGGCTGGGGGCACTGGTTCGCCCTGTTCAATATTATCTTCGCCTTCATTCTGGGTAGCCGCTACCTGTTTGTTTCCGACTGGCCGGCTTCGCTGGCCGGGCGCGTATACGCCTTCACCAGTTGGATTGGCCATTTCAGTTTCATCGTCTTCGCAGCCTATCTGCTGATTATCTTCCCGCTGACCTTTGTGGTGATGTCGCAGAGGCTGCTGCGCTTTCTCTCGGCCATTATTGCCACCGCCGGGTTGACGCTGATCCTCGTTGACAGCGCGGTATTTAACCGTTTCCACCTGCACCTTAATCCGGTGGTGTGGGAGCTGGTCGTTAACCCCGATCAGAGTGAGATGGCGCGTGACTGGCAACTGATGTTTATCAGCGTACCCGCCATCTTCCTTGTCGAAATGCTGTTCGCTACCTGGAGCTGGCAGAAGCTACGCAGCCTGAACCGGCGCAGCTTTGGCAAGCCGCTGGCCGTGCTGTTTATCGTGGCGTTCTGTACCAGCCACGTGATGTACATCTGGGCCGATGCGAACTTTTACCGTCCGATTACCATGCAGCGATCTAACCTGCCCCTCTCCTATCCGATGACGGCGCGCCGTTTCCTTGAGAAGCATGGCCTGCTGGATGCTCAGGAGTATCAGCGCAGGCTGGTCGAACAGGGAAATCCGGAAGCGGTCTCGGTCGCCTATCCGCTCAACAACATCACCTTCCGTGATAGCGGAACGCGCAGCAACTTGCTGGTGATTACCGTGGACGGTCTGAACGAAGCAACAGTGGCAAAAAACCTGCCGCACCTGGCCCAGTTTGCCGGTGAGAACGTCAGTTTCAACCAGCACTTCAGCGCAGGCAGTCATGCTGACAGCGGGCTGTTTGGCCTGTTCTACGGCATTTCGCCTAGCTATATGGATGGCGTGCTATCAGCCCGTGTGCCTTCTGCCCTGATCGATGCGCTGAGCAAACAAGGTTATCAGTTCGGCCTTTTCGCCTCAGACGGCTTTGCTTCACCACTGTACCGGCAGGCGCTGCTGGCTGACTTCTCTCTCCCTGCTTCGCAAAGCCAGCCGAATGCGCAGACCACCGCCCAGTGGCAGCGCTGGCTGGAAGGCCAGAAGAACAGTCAGTCGCCATGGTTCTCTTATCTTTCCCTCTCCGGGATTGATGAGGCCAACAGCACGGCGAAAGAAATGGCCCGCCACTATCCACGTAATGCGGCAGATGTGGACAAGCAGATTCAGACCGTGCTGACCACCCTGCATGATAAAGGGCTACTGGATAACACCGTGGTAGTGATCACCGCGCAGCATGGCGTGGCACTGAACGGCGATACCAACATGGGCAACCGCGCCAACCTGCGCGTACCGTTGGTGATCCACTGGCCAAATACTCCGGCGCAGCAGGTTAACAAGCTTACCAATCATCAGGATGTGATGACCACGCTGATGCAGCGTCTTCTGCACGTCAGCACCCCATCCAATGACTATTCGCAGGGTGAAGATCTGTTCGCTGCCCAGCGCCGCCATAACTGGGTTTCCGGCATTAACGATCGCCAGCTGGTGATCACTACGCCGCAAGTGACGCTGGTACTGGATAACAATGGCAGCTATACCGCCTGGGACAGCGAAGGCCACCAGCTGAAGGACCATAAACCACAGCTGACGCTGCTGTTACAGGTGCTGACTGAAGAAAAACGCTTTATTGCTAACTGAGCCACAAAGCATACATGCTGTTTAATTTCATAGCAGTCAACATGTTAGGTGCTTGCAATCGCAGCAGATTTGCGTACTATTAGCCCAACGTGTCGGCACGTAGCGCAGCCTGGTAGCGCACGGTCATGGGGTGTCCGGGGTCGGAGGTTCAAATCCTCTCGTGCCGACCAAATACATATTCTGTTAGTACCGTTTACTGATGGAAACCCCGCTTAAAACCGCATCCTCATTGAGTTTGCAGTTTTTTTGTTGTCTGTAACTATCGGTATTGACCGTTTACAGACGGAAATTTTAGCTATATGGTTAGTTATATCTTCTCCTATAGCTAAACCCCGTATAACTATGGCACGTATAACCAACCCTCTAACCAACACTGAAATCAGGGCAGCCAAGCCTGCGGGCAAAGATTACACCCTGCAAGATGGCAATGGGCTTTACCTGCTTGTAAAACCCAGTGGTGCCAAAATCTGGCGATTTTCATATTATCGTCCAACCGACAAGAAGCGTGCGTTGGTGAGTTTTGGCTCACTGGATAGTGTTTCACTGTCCGATGCCAGAAAGAGGCGTGAGGAGTACCGCTCTTTGATTGCTGGTGGTACTGATCCACAGCACCACCAGCAACAAAAACGCGAAGCCGAAGAATTACGCCGGGGAAACACCTTCCAGAAAGTAGCGGCTGACTGGTACGAGATGAAGAAAAGCCAGAATCTGGCGGCCAACACGATCAAGGATATCTGGCGTTCTCTGGAAAAGTATGTCTTTCCGGACATTGGCAATATCCCCATCAACGAACTGACCGCCCGTAAATTCGTTACCCTGCTGGAACCGATCAAGGCGCGTGGCAATCTTGAAACTCTGAAACGGGTGTTACAACGTATCAATGAGGTTATGGATTTTGCAGCCAATAGCGGACTGATTGAGATAAACACCGCTACCAACGTCAGAAAGGCCTTCCCTACCCCGGTTAAAAAACATATGCCAACCATCAGGCCGGAACAGTTACCGGATCTGATGAACTCTCTCTCGATAGCCAGCATAGAACGGCAAACGCGCCTGCTCATTGAATGGCAGTTACTGACAGTCACCCGCCCAGTTGAAGCGGCTGAATGTCGTTGGGAAGAGATCAATCAGGCAGATAACACCTGGACGATACCTGCCGGACGAATGAAGATGCGCCGTGACCACGTGATCCCCTTGTCCGTTCAGGCACTGGCTGTGCTGGATGCAATGAAACCAATCAGCGCCCACCGTGAATATGTTTTCCCCAGTTTTAAAGCCCCCACTAAGCCGATGTGCAGCCAGAGTGCCAATGCTGCATTGCGCCGTATGGGTTATCAAGGTGTGCTTGTGTCTCATGGACTCCGCGCAATATTCAGCACCGCAGCCAATGAGGAAGGATTCGAGCCAGACGTGATTGAAGCCGCCCTCGCCCATGTTGATACCAACGAAGTACGCCGGGCGTACAACCGCAGTAACTATCTGGAAAAACGTATTGTGCTTATGCGCTGGTGGGGTGAGTTTGTCGAAAATGCAGCTACTGGCATAACAATTGCCAACGGTACTCGCGGAATAAGGGCCGTTTTATGACAGATAACATTATCAATTTACCAAATCATATCCGCCGCCAGCGGACCGTAAGCGCTGAACAGGTTGCCCTGGCTATGGCGGGTGTTTATGATTGTCTTCATTTAAGAGACTTAGATCCACATTCGGATATTCATAATGTGGCAGTTTCATATTGGCAGATAATTCTTTATGAGGTTCGCTCTGGAAACTTATCTTTCAAAAATAAATGGCAGGATATTGCTGAAAATATAATAGGTGCAGAATTCAACTCTAATGAAATATGGCCCTGGGCTTTAAAAGAACTTTCTGATGAAAGTCCCTGGTATTCACCTACCGGGTCTGTTCCGCCAGCACCAAAATCGAATTCATTATATCCTCGTGACATGCCCACAACGTTAAGAAAAAGATTTCCTCCTCAACACGCGGCACTCCTGCTTATAGCAGCCCTTACACGGGCCTTAGCTGGTAAGCACCAAGGTGTTTACTCTTGGGGAAAAGACATGAACAAAAGCAAAATTGCGCAAGATACAGCAGAGGCAATAGCTGGCTTCATGGATGGATATACAAATGACAAAGCGGAGTCGTTTAGAAAACTCATTGCCGAAACACTACAAGTCTACCCTGAAAACCCTGAAGATTATTAACTAACCATATGCAAGGATGCTTTTTATTACCAAACTTTCAACATAAAATTTTTTTCTTTCCCAAACCTCCCCTCTGACGCAGCAATTAAATAAAAAATTACCAATCATCAATTTTTCTCACCAACTTTATTTTTTTACCACCACACTTTTCATCACTTTTTCGGTTAACTACTTGTACTGACCGGATGCTACCGGTTTTAGTGGAGATAAAGAGTTATGAACCTTTTAGACCGAAAAATACTACTGAAGAAAGAAGTTAAAGCGATCCTGCGCTTGAGTTCTGACAGTTCCTTTCAGGAGATGATTAACGCTGGTGAATTTCCAAAAGGATTTCGTGTGGGGTTGCGCCGCGTGGGCTGGTTTGAAGATGAAGTTTCTTCCTGGCTGGAAAAACGTCTGGCAGAGCGTGAGTAATCAATGAGGTTATCATGATGAATAATCGAACAAATATCCATGATATTCAGACAGAGTCAGCCTCCGGTATCTTTGGCATAAGCAAAACAACAATTATCACTAAAGCAACAGTTCAATCTGGACAAACGCGCGCGTGCGCGAGGAAGGCTCGCGGGAAAAGTATTTTTTTCAGTAAAAATGCATACTGCGACCACAGCGAAAACTCATGGCTTCTGGTAAAAAACTGGCGGTACTTCTTGCTTCTTCACGCTGACGGGGGCTATAGTTTCTTTGCTGGTGTAAATCCACCAGCCGGGTTTGACAGCCTGAATGCTAATGCGGACAACCGCAAACAATCCGTAATGCGGTATTTTTATGTCCGTAATAAACCGAGTTACGCCCAAATTATGGTGGGGCGTGGCGGGGGAGCCTCGCGGCTCGCTGGTTTCATTAGCGCCAGTCTGTCAACCCTGCTACGTCTCACCACCTCGTTTGACAGCGGTTTGGTGAGGTTAGTTAACTTTGCTAATGAGGCCGCCGCTATGGTTGCTACCCCTGCCCAGACTTACCCCAAATTTACCTGGCTATTTCTTGCCACGCCGAAAGGCCACACCTGCACACCCATTGTGTTACGCACCCAGGCCAGCACAGAAGACGCGGCGCGGGAAACCTTCCCCGGCTGGGATCTGACCTTTGCCGCCAAAATCCGTACTGACTGCCCGCTGTCGGCCATATGGAGCGATCCGGATTCATCAACGTTATGGTCGCTGACTGGCGGCGATATCTCCGGCGCTAAGGTCACGGCCTACGGGGCCGCGAGACAACCGAGACGCCTGAGACAACCATTTTTTGCATATGTATACACAACGGCATAAATCAGAGAGGAAAACATGAACCCGAATCACTGCAAACCTCACGGGATGAACGACAGTACCGCCGAACGGCTGGAACAATGCGGACTCTGGCGGCGTGCTGCCAGCCGCTGGCTTGACGTGCTTGACAGAACGGCTAATGAGAAATTACGGGAAGCCGTAGTACAGCGTCGTAACCACTGCCAGCGTATGGCGACCGGCGCTAAACCTGACAACCGGATTACGGAGGTATGAACCATGCCGGACGATACCGGACAGCGAGAGTGCCAGCCCCTGAATAAACGGCAGCGAAAAAGCTGCACGAACCGCCGACGATGGCTTGAACGCCTCACGGAAATGTGGCCGCAGGCGTTCGATCTGAAAAAACCCCGCCCGCTGGCCGTGGGGATAACTCAGGCCATCACAGCAGAACTCACGAAAAACGGCGCTGGCGGTCGTGGTGCCGTGCGGTATGCCATGCGCAGCTATACCAGCAATATTCGCTATATCCGTGCGCTGGCCGCTGGTGGGGCGCGTTATAACCTCAACGGCAAGCCAGAGCCGAAGTTACCGCAGAACAGCGCCAGCGGGCCGCACAGGCGCTTAAGGCGATGAGGTCAGGGAAGCGCATGTTTTTTGATAACGTCACATCAGAGCAGTGCTGACGGCGGAATACGGCGGGTGCGCCGCAGATTATCCGGATGAAGCCACCAGCAGTGGCGGCAGCGCGAGCCAGTGTGCCAGCGATAACCGCAATGTCGCTCGCCTTTTTTAAAGGGGGTCAAAATGGTTCATTTGAATATCAGTCTCTGACCACGGCACCGGAGCTGGCGCGGTTAACTTAAAATCAATATTCATGCTTGCCGGTGTTGCGTGTTCAGGCCACCAGCAAAAAAACAGCAGGAGAAAAGCCATAATGCTAATGAGCAAATCAGCCTATGCAAAACATCGCGGCGTCAGTCGTCAGACCGTCTACGACTGGATAGCGAAGGGCGAAATTGTGATGTCCGGAAGCAAAATTGATGTGGATGCAACACAACAGCAGGGCAGCAAGGGGGAGGATGTCGCCCAGTGGGATCGCCGGACCCTTGCAATGACGTGGGGGGAACTCTGGAATGCGGTACAGGCCGGAGACGGCAAAGCTCCACCACCGGCCACAGATGAAGAAATACGGCAGTGCCTGGAAAATGCCGCCGATGAATTAGGCTGGTCAGTGGCGTTCCTGGAGGATGGCGGGATTTATCTCGATGACGGTGACGCAGAGCATTACGTAATCCGGTATGACTTCACCGGCAATGCGGAGATAGCCATTCAGCTGATAAGGAATGAGTTACGCAGCACCGCCAGTAAGCACACAGATGAACCGGATAACTGGAGTCCGGCAGGATTAAAGGCCTTATCGACCTGGTGCAGCACTGATGTGAAAACGAAGCGTAAAGGTTAACACTTTACCCTGAACACAAAAAAAACTGTCAACCAACCCGCAAAGCCCGCCATTGCTGAGTTTTTGAAAATTTTATCTGGTTCGGATGTACAGATTTGTTAAGGTTTTTCCCGACCAAATGCAAAAAGTGTCAACCGGCGATATAGAGATTTATAGAGGTTTTTTTGCCGCCTGAATGAGAAAGAGTAAAGCTGAGATACAGAGATTTATAAAGGTTCCCGGCCGTTCCCCCTCATGCTGTAAGGCACGGTTTCGATCCGACCAAAATAGACCGACCAGAGATGCCGACCACAAAAAGTGTCAACTTCTGCCCCGGTACCATCGCTGTAAGCCGCGCCGTGACTGAATCCGACCGTTTATTGACCGCGCGTAACACTGCGTAAATTCGCAATTTACTGTTTAATGATTTCGGAAATTATTTTCTGCATGGGGGGCGAAAAAATCAGACATCTCAATGTATGCCATGTCACCACAAAACCGCATGGTTACTCCATTAACAGATCCGAAAACTTCCGCATATCCTCACCGCAAAAAAGTAAATGCGCATTACTGCCCTTACCCCATGGGATGTATAGAAATGTTAAGGTTTTTTGAAGATGGATAACAAAGAAAAAGTCCGCCTGCTGGTGCTGCACAGTGAGGTGGGCAGGCGTAACTATGAATCTTTCAGCCAGTACCACCGGCGCCGGGAGAATGACGAAAGAGAACGTTTTTTCGCACAATTCCGCCCGGGTAAGCATGTGCGTTACGTTCACCCGGAAAAACCGGAATATGAGCCTTATCCCGATATAAGTGGGCTGACCTGTGGTGCCAGAACGCGCAAGGGAACGCCGTGTAAAAACAGGGAACTCAGTCTGAACGGGCGCTGTAAGTTTCATGGCGGCAAAAGTACCGGGGCCAGAACGAAAGCCGGTATCAGGCGTCAGCGTGCAGGCTACCGGGCATGGCTGGAAAAACAGCGGGCCAGCAAAGCAGGCAGGAAGCGCACCAGAACCTACACGGACGACGCTCCGCAGCTGGGCCGCGCCACACTGGCGGAAATAAGCACCAGCGCACCGGGGGACGATTTACAGCCCATAAGCGGTATGGCGTTGCGCCGGATGGATAACATTCAGCTGAGGGCAAACCTTCCGGGGGGCGAAATCGCAGCAATCGGACTGGCGACTACCGTCCCGCATTTTGGTGGTGCGCGCTGGTGGTACGTTTGCCCGTGCTGCCAGACGCGGCGAACGGCGCTGTATCTGAGTAATAACACGCTGGTATGCCGCCAGTGCGGCAGGTTTCATTACGCCAGCCAGAGTGCAGAAAAACCATGAGCCGGGAAACGACAATATTTGCCCTTTTCTGAAGAGGGAGGGCTAAACCCTGGCCGGTTGATCCACAAGACCGCCCGCCCCGGTTTACGTGCTCAACCGCGTATTGAAAAGTTTTTTCCTGGGGAGGGGGAGATCAGATTTCTACAGCTCTACCTTTCCCGGACTGCCCGCCCCGTCAAATTTTTATACCCGCGAAATAAGAAATTTAATTTCCATAATATTTAACATTTAAAGCCCCGGCAGGAACTGCGCCCCAGCTATCGTCCGAAGCCCGCCGCCGCACGCACAGAACCGGCCTTATGTGGCGGAAAATGGCGCATACAGAAAGGCCGGCAGTGGAAAAAGGGAGTCGGTAAGTTGGTGGCCTGATTGCATTACTGAGCCACCAACATTGGGGACACAGACGATTGATTCACGCGGGCCGGCTTACTGAAACGATGGGGCGCTTCATGAACCGGGCGAAATTCTCAATTTCCCTGCACGGCACAACCAATATTTACAGACAGTTTTAGCAGGGTATGATTTGTAACGCTGTAAATAACCTTATGGACCATTACAAACAAGGAAGCGAAATCGTGTCAGCGCTACAATTCCCCTGTACCATTTTCAAAACTCAAAAACGGATGGACGATTACAGCGCCAGTGATATGCACTGCGGTGATCTGTCCGAAGCACAGTTAAAAGCGCACTATCATCTGGTGGATGTCTCCACCAGGGCAAATCCTTATACACTGACGAAAATCACCCCATTCAACCAGCCACAGTCTATGTTTTATGGTTCGCGCGGCGACGGCCAGAAAATTACCCGGCAGGAGTGCGCCCGCATTCTCTTTGATGAGTTCCGCCACCTGTCGCGGCCATTTGCCACTTACGGACCATACCGACACCTGATTGAAAAAATGATTACCCATATGCAAAACGGCAATGGCACGCCCTTTCGGGATGTATCGTTGGACAGGGCATTGAGGGAACAGATCCTGAACGATAGATCGAGCGAGAACAGTACTCGTTTACGTCTGGAAAGTGTTTTTAAAAAAAATATAGATTGGCAAAATAAATGCTATCCAAATGACAAAAGAGATGAGCTCATGGATGCAATTTTAAGTAGCAAGCTCCCTAAATTTGACAGATTTAAGGACAATTATAATGGTATGGGTATCACCGTTCACGATACTTGGGCAACACATATTACGGTTAAATCCTTACAAATTGAGAACAATCGCTTTCTGGCAATTATTCATTATAAGATTCAGGATCACTTCGGTCTGGATAGTGATGATATTTCGAAATTTAAATTTAACCAGTTTCGTTTCTTTCGAATATGGTTTGTGCTTCAACGATACAAAGAGTTTTCTTTTAAACCATTCATAACTAATATGGAAGCTACAGTTGAAATTACTGGGGAATACAATGAAAGCAAAAAATAAAAAAATCAGCTATGCACTATTGCTATTTACTTGTGTACTATTAGGCTATGTCTTATGGTTAGCTATTCGACCAGTAGAAATTATTGCGGTTCATCAGAGGCGTAATTATAGTGATGTTTTAGTTAAAAGCTTCCCTTTCACTACCAAAGGAAAAATAAACTGGTGGTTAGAAAATAAAGAGATGTTGAAAGAAAAATATGACATCCCAAAACCTGCATCTTATGGAGGATTTACTATAATTTTTTGGTACTTTGGTGATGGTTATAAAGAGGAAGGGAAATATGACAGATTTTGCTTTGAAGATATGAAAGCAAAGGAAAATTGTATAGAAAAAGAACACGCTTTTGAAGTTAGCTTCAGTGATAATATGGGAATAACGTTTACTGTTGACAGCGGAACATATCGTCTAAAGAAAAACGGTGAGATTGCAAAAACCGACCTTTAATAATATAGGTTGCATTTAGTGCAGTAAGGCTTCCCCGGTGAGAGTCGCCTCAACAGCATATCCCCGCTATCCACAGCAGATAGCGGGATGGGTAAGTTAAACGAAGATCAGATACAACGAGGTATCAATGTGCCTGTTCTCTCCAAGATTTTCCAGGCATCACTATGCGCGCGCCAGAACTCATGTTTTTCAGCAGTCAACCTGCTCTCTCAGCCAAGACAGACAGGGTGACATACTGCGTGGATTTGACCCTATATATCCAGACGTCTTTTCTCTCTTACGGTTGCGATAACTTCCTGCGTATATATTCCCGTGGT
>NZ_JBYUWC010000018.1:0-123060 GCF_058137865.1 Erwinia sp. 009765445 | reverse complement strand
ATCACTCCTGAATTAATTGCAGTCAATAGAGTATGGCACTGGCTACTTCAGGGAGGGGCGTCCATAACATCACTACACTGCGGGCAGCCCGGAAGAATGTATTGAAGGGTTAATTGACCGCTGCTATGAAAACCCTGACTGCCGGAACATGCCTTTCGACGTGCTGTTACGCAAGGTGCTTAAGAGCATTGATGTGATAGTCAGCATTGATATTCACGGTGACATACGTCGCATGAGTGATGTTTATTTTAAACCACTTCATCTCAATGACATGAAGGGTGTATTCAGGAAATAGTTTCAATAAATAACTTATCGAATTACGCAACCCTCGTTTAATATGAAGGTAACCAAAATGAAAAAATTAATACCCTCTGTATTATTACTCTGCATTATGGCGTCATATTCGACCTCCGTCATGGCCGCTGGCGCCTGTGAAGTGGTGTTATGCATGTACGGTAAAGCCACCGGGAACGGCGGCGGCAATGAATGCCATTCGGCCGAACGTGCATTCTTTAATATCGTCAAAAAGAACAAGCACGGTTTTCTGCCAGACCATACTGCCAATGCCAGAAAATCATTTTTACTTGAGTGTGACTCGGCAGACCCGGCAATTATCAGCCAGATAATCAGTAAATTTGGCCGCGTGCGTAGTTAATTAGCTGAGGGTATCTTTATGACCAAACCGGGTTTTATTCAGCATCCCTGGACACGTCAGCGCGGAGATTCCATGAGCGCAGCCTGTGTTATTGAGCACATTGAAAATGAGGCGATGCGTGGATGCGGCCTTTATTATGAAATTTATCACCACCGGGTTATCTGCCGGTTATTGCAGTTACTGCAAACGCTGAACGGCACCGACAGAATAACGCTGACAGAAGAAGCTAACCGGCGAGGATTTACGCTGGATGAAACCAGCATTAAAGAAAGTTGTCAGTGTTATTCCGACATCGTCAGGGAAATCCGTGAGAGCCAATATTAATCCCTGCCTTAACTTTATTCACAGGTCCTCTATAGCGCCAAAATATTTTAGCCGAGCCCGGCTTAAGGCGTGGCGGTTTTCTGGTTTTTACGGCCCAGCACATTTTTCGCGAATTAAGGAGCGAAGAAATGGGGCCGTAAAAATGAGGCAGCGGACAGAATTATTTTCGCGGGTTAAGGAGCGAAAATAGTTCAGGCGCCGCGCCTCACCGGCAAACAGCCGCGCCCACGCGGATTTTGCCGGCCGGGGGGAGCCGAATAAATTTCGCCGCCTGACCCTAACCCTCTTTTTCGGTCAACCCATCTATAATTAGCGATTCAACCTTAAGCAAGGAACAACCGATGAATCAACAACGCAGGGCACAGGTCGAGGACTATCTGGTGGAAACCCTGGTGCCGCAGGATGAGGCGTTATTGGCGGCGCTGGCGGCGAACCAAGCGGCGGGTTGTCGCGCCGAACTAGGGCTAGCTGATGCAGCTGTTTGCCAGAATGGTTAGGGCACAACGTATTACGGAGATCGGCACGCTGGGCGGCTAATGCACTATCTGGCTGGCACCTGCGTTGCCAGAGGGTGGCAAAGTGATCACTCTGGAATATGAAGAACATCACGCGGAAATTTCAGCCAAGAACATTCGGCATGCCGGGCTGGAAAGCAAGGTGACTATCCGCGTCGGCTCGGCGCTGGATACTCTGCCCACCTTGAACGGATCTGCGCCGTTCGATATGATCTTAATTGATGCCGACAAGCGTAACAACCCGGCGGGCTATCACCTATTCCCGTCCATGTACGTTAATCATTGGCGATAAGGTGATCCATAATGATCGCGTGGCCGACAGTGACACCAGCGACTGGGACTTACAGGGCGTATGTTACTTCTTATCGATGATGGGCAGCGATCCACGCCTTGACGCCACCGCCCTACAGACTGTGTGCGTCAAAGGCTGAGATGGCTTCTCGCTGGCGCTGGTCAAATAACTCAGTGAGGCCGAGCCGGGTAAGCCCGACCTTAATCATCTTATTCAGGGTTCCGGTGCAATAGAGGGCAGTGAGACACATATTCCGCACAGCGCTGAGATCACCAGCGGCGTGATTAAGGCATCCGAATAGCGCAGCGGGTTTTCCAGATCGAATACGATCACCACAAAAAGCAGGCAGGGAGAGAGCGTGGGGCTTGAGAATACCAACCAGGTTTTCAGATATAGCGTTCGCAGTGAAAATGAGGGTGTGTGTGCAGAACATCCATCCCTGATTAGATGAGTGACTAAATAGATAACGCCAAGCAATAAATTAAAAATAGCCAACTGCTAACCATCATGTGGAAAATAACAGTCAGGCTGCATCATTTAGCTCTCCAGATGGAGTACAGATACACCGCGCTCAAAATCACCGCGCCTGATATCGCACCACACTTTGCAATATGATCAGTGTAAACCACAGAGGAATCATACTGGTAACACCAAACCCCATGCCCAAACCACTTCCCATTGCACCGACAAAATCTTCCAGGTTGAAATCCATCTTAACCTCTCTTACTTATTCCACTAATAAACCCGTTGTTTATTATCAACGTGATAATCTTACCCCCTTAAAAATAGAAAAACATTAGCGAAGCAAATAAAAAGCCCCGACAAACTTTATTTTCCGTGGCGGATTGCAAAACTCATCGGGGCCAATCATCAGCGTTACATTTATAACGCGGCGTTTAATGCGGGAAAGCGTTTGAGTGATTTCGCGAACAGCTCAGACATCTGCTGTTCCAACGCTAATTCGCTACCCTCGCCTGCCTGCACCGCCGCAAAAACCTGATGCTTAAGGAAGTGACGCCAAACCACCGGGCGCTGCGCGAGGAATGTGGTCAGCAGTTGGTAGCGTTGCGGCGTCCACAGCGTTTCAAACTCACGGCGGGCGCTACCCACGTCAAAGTGCTCCCCGTTACTTTCCGGCATCTGGCTGCGTAAACCCGCAGTGCCAACTTCATCAATCTCGCCCTGCTGTAGCATCACGCCGTACTGCTCTCGCGCTGCCCGTTCGCTGAGGAAACCGCACTGCACATCCTGTAATACCGCCTGCGCGCTGCGATTTTTCGCCAGGCCGTAGCCGCCAGCGCCGGGGCCTTTAATGGCGACTACATCCCCCGGTCCGCAATGGATCACGTCGGTATTGCCGTGCTCGGTGACGCGTCCGTCGGCGTGTTCAGTGCGGAACCACGAGGTGCTGCCCGCTCTGCCGCCCGCCGCGCCCGCCGAGGAGAACACCGAGCGATTGCGATTGCGGGCGGTAATTGTGGTATTCGGCACGAACACCTCAAACGCCATCTCCGTTGCCAGCCCGCCGCGATACTCCCCTGCCCCGGCGCTGTCGGGCGCCAGCCCGTAGCGGTGGAAACGCACCGGCACTTCCGTTTCATTAATCTCAATCGGCGTATTCTTCAGAAATGCCGACAGGCCGCCGGAGCCATCGGGGCCATCGTGCTTCGGCGTGCCGCCCGCACCGCCGCCAACCGGACCGAGCGAGGCAACCACGCTGCGATTCTGCCCGTCGACAGTGCGGATATTGATGATGGAATTGCCGCCCGGCGAGTTAGCCGGCAGGCGCTCCGGCATTGCCAGAGAAAACGCGCCGACGGTGGCGATCTGCGACATCGCGCAGGTCAGCGAACGCATTCCCACCGCCGCCGGAGCTTCGCAGTTCATAATGGTGCCCGGCGGCAATATTGCCCGCATCGGGCGCAGCGTTCCGGCATTCAGCAGCAGTGAACAGTCAAGGGTGGAGAGCACATAGGTGACGCCGACCAGCGCCAGCGGATGGCGTTCGCGCCCGCCGGTTGGCATATTCAGCGACGACATTAGTTGCGGATCGCTGCCAGTGTAATCCAGTTCCAGCACCTCACCTTTGACGCGCAGCGTGACGGCGATGCGGCACGGATAGCCGCCCTCGCCGTCTTCATCGGCATAGTCGGCGTAGAAATAGTCGCCGTCGGGAATGGTGCTGATAATGCTGCGCGCCTGCTGCTCGGCGTAGTCGAGAATGCCTTCAATGCCACTGAGGAAGTCGTCGACACCGAAGCGGGCGATGATCTCCTGCACCTTACGCTCGCCGATATTTACCGAAGCGATTTGTGCGTTGAAGTCGCCCCAGTTCTGCTCAGGCGCTCGCACGTTGAGGCGCATAATGCGCGCCACCTCTTCGTTCAGCACCCCGCCGCTGATGATTTTCAGCGGCGGAATGCGGATACCCTCCTGCACGATTTCGGTCAGCGAGCGCGACAGCGAGGCCGGAACCGCGCCGCCAACGTCGGTGTTATGGATATGCCCGACCACAAAGCACACCACCTCACCATGATGGAACACGGGTTTCCAGATATGGATATCCGGCGAGTGAGTGGCCACATTACCGGCGTAGGAGTCGTTGGTGATGCAGATATCCCCTTCCTGATAGCCGTCGATCAGTTCCAGCACCGGACCGTAGTCGATGCCGCTGTACCACGGCGCGCCGAAGCTGCGCGGTGAGGCGAACGCCATTCCGCTTCGACTGACAATCTGGCAGGAGAAATCCTCCGTCTCTTTAACGAAGGTGGAGTGCGCGGTGCGCATCAGGGTAAACGCCATCGCATCGGCGGCGGCCGCGCAGTAGTTGGCGAGAATTTGCAGGTTACGACCATCAATTGCCATGATGCGCTCCGGTTTGCGGGGTAATAATCAGATTGCCGAAGCGGTCGACATCGACCTGCATTTGCGGCGGAACACAGGTGGTGCAGTCATCCTGAGCGATAATCACCGGGCCGCTCAACTGGTGCCCGGCCAGCAGCGCGCCACGCGATACCACACCAACCTGCCACCACTGACCGTCAATCCACGCGTCCACTTCACTCAGTACCGTCACCGGCCCGCTGGCCTGCGCCAGGGTGATGAGGCGCGGTTTCGGCGTTGGCGAAGAGAGCACCAACCGCAGGTTAATCAATTGCACTGCCGCGAGCTCGTCATGGTGACCGAAAAGGCGGGTGTGATGGGCATCAAACGCGGCGCGCACGGCAGCGAGATCTCCCGCCAGCAGCCACGATTCCTGCAGCGCCACATCGATTTCAAACGATTGGCCGCGATAGCGCATATCGGCGGAGAAACTCAGTTGATACGGCAAATCGGCACCGTATTCACGCGCCAACCAGCCTTTGGCTTCGGTGCACAAATCCTGCGAGTTGTCCTTCAGGTCTTCAGCCACCGCCGCCGTCAGGTCGCAGTACACCGTGCGGATAAAGTCATTTTTCACATCCGCCACCAGCCCGCCCAGCGCTGACAGCACGCCTGGCGTAGGCGGCACCACCACGCCTTTTAGTTTCAGCTCACGGGCCAGGAAGCAGCCCATCATCGGGCCGGCACCGCCAAAGGCGAGGAAGTAGAACTCACGCGGGTCGAGGCCGAAGCGCGATATCAATCCGCTGGTGTCGCTGTACATGCTGGAGATCGCCAGTGCGATGATGTTTTCAGCCGTTTCTTCAACACTGATACCGAGCGGTGCGGCCAGTTTTTCTACCGCCGCACGCGCCCCGGCCACATCAACCTGCACCGCGTTATAGCCCAGATCGCCGTGCCCGATCAGCCCGCAGGCGGCAAAGGCATCGGTGGCGGTGGCTTCTGTGCCACCGCGCCGGAAGCAAACCGGGCCAGGCAGTGAACCGGCGCTGTCCGGCCCGACCTGCAGGACGCCAAGGCTGTCGAGCCAGGCGATTGATCCGCCGCCCTGACCGACCGAGGTGACCGACACCGATGGGATGTAGATCGGGAAATCACCGATAATTTCCCCGCTGCCGTACTCCGGGCGGCCGTCGATGATGACCGCCACGTCGGCGCTGGTGCCGCCTATATCAAAGCTCAGCAGGCGATCAAAACCGCAGCTTTCGGCAATGTAGCTGGCGCCCATCACTCCGGAAGCGGTGCCGGACAGCACCATCTGCACGCACTCGGCTTTGGCCTGTGCCAGCCCCATTACTCCGCCGTTGGATTTGGTAATGCGCGGCAGCACCGGCACGCCCATCTCTTTCAGCGCGCGCTCGAACGAGTCTAGATAATGGATCACTTTCGGCTGCACGTAAGCGTTGATCACCGCAGTAATAGTGCGTTCGTATTCGCGAATAATCGGCCAAATCTCGGCCGAGCAGGAGGTCAGCAGGTCGGGGGCGATTTCAGCGACGATCTCGCGCACCTGCGCTTCGTTGCCGCCATTGCGATAGCTGTGCAGCAGCGAGACTACAATGCCCTGGCAGCCGGCGGCCCGTGCGGCATCCACCGCCTCGATCACGCTCTGACGGTCAACCGGCAGCAGTACGTTACCGTCACGGTCGCTGCGTTCTTTGATGGCGAACACGCGGTCGCGGGTGATCAGCGGTGCCGGGCGGCGCGAGAACAAATCGTGGATATGCGGGATTTTCAGGCGCGCCAGTTCCAGCACGTCGCAGAAGCCCTCGGTGGCAAACAGCGCCAGCTTAACGCCCTTGCGCTGGATGACCGCATTCACACCGACGGTGGTGCCGTGGGTGAAGTAGTGAATATCGGCAGGGTTGATGCCGTCGCGCTGCTGGAATGCCGCCAGCCCGGTGGTGATTTCATTGCCGGGGCTGTCGGTCCGCGATAATACTTTCAGGGTGCGGATGCTGTTATCGCGCTGGTCGAGCAGCGCAAAGTCAGTAAACGAGCCGCCGATATCGACGCCAACGCGGTAGGTCATGGAGTACGGTCCTCTGGTGGGGTGGGAATAAATTCCATCAATCGTTGTGGCTGTGCCACTGGCTTCCAGCCCGCGCGGCGATAGACGTCGTGCGCGTCGTCGGTCGCCAGCATCCAGCGTTTTATGGTTTTCAGTTCAGGGTGATGGACAATCGAGGCAGCAAACCAGCGCCCTAAGCCTTTGCCACGGTGCGCTGCGTCAATCATCACGTCGCTAAGATAGGCAAAGCGGCTGTAGTCGGTGATCAGGCGGCCAAATCCCACCGGCTGCCGCTGGTAATAGATGCCGAAGGTCATCGATGCGGCGAGGGAGCGTTCGGTCATATCCAGCGTCTGCCCCTGCGCCCAGTAGCTGTGTTCGGAGATCTGCCCGTGAACCCAGGCAATATCAATTTTTTGCGGGTCGCTGCTTAACAGATAATCATCGCGCTGCCATTCAGCAACGGCAGGCACAAACGGCTTTAGCATAGGGAGCCCTGACTGTTTTCTGATGTTAAAAACAGTGTAAGGCCAATAACCATGAGAGTTTTTTGGTTGATAAGGGTAAGGACAGCGTTTTGTGGGGAATTGCGGGCGGGCGGGGAAATATTCTGCCGGTGCGATGTTGCATCACGGGCGGACCGAAAAAGAGGTCCGCCCCTACGTCTTCCGGGTATGCATAACCTGACAGTCCAGGTGCGGTCATACAACAACCGGCCTGACCAGGTAAAAATTAAAACTCAACCTGCGTATGACGAGCGATCAGCGAGCGTAGCGGGACGCTGCTTTTCATAATCGGTGATTTAATCACGATATAACTGAAGTACTTATCGATGCCCACTTTGGCGTCCAGCAGCCCTTCAATCACTTCCTGGTAATGCTCAATACTGCGGGTGATAAAACGCAGCAGATAGTCGTAGCCGCCGGTGATCAGGTGGCACTCCATCAGCTCGTCCACTTCACGGATCGCATTCTCGAACTTGAGGAAATCTTCGCGTCGGTGTCCGGATAGCGTCACTTCGGTAAACACCGTCACCGAATCGGTGATTTTGGTCAGATTAATGTGCGCTTCGTAACCAGTAATAAAACCCGCAGTTTCCAGGCGCTTTACGCGTTGCAGGCAGGGGCTGGGCGAAAGCCCGACTGTATCGGCAAGATTGACATTGCTGATACGACCATCTTTCTGTAGCTGTACCAGAATGTTGATGTCGATACGGTCCAGTTTCATTAAGCCGTTCATAAAACCCCTCATTGGTTCACATCACCCAAATGGTATAGCACGCTTAATCACTGATACGCCAGTGATTTAACATCGCGTGCTATCCGAGCGTAATTATCAATAAATGCAATAATATCAATGAGGAAGAATTATCAGCCCAGGCGCCCCGTGGCGCGTGCAAGTGCGATATCAAAGATATGCAGCGCTTCTTCCAGTTGCGAATCGCTGGTCACCAGCGGTGCGAGAAAGCGCACGGTATTACGGTGCAGACCGCATTTGATCAGCAGCAGCCCTTCCTGACAGGCACTGTCGAGGATCTTCTGCGTCAGCGCCGCGTCAGGATGTTTGGTTTCGAAGTCGATAATCTCTACCGCCTGCATAAAGCCGATGCCGCGCACTTCGCCGATGCAAGCATATTTATCCGCCAGCTGCTGCAAGCGTACATTCATCTGCTCGCCGAGCTGGTTGGAGCGCTCCAGCAGATTGTCATGCTCCAGCAGGTCCAGCACCGCCAGCGACGCCGCGCAGGCCAGCGCATTACCGCCGTAGGTGCCGCCGAGACCGCCAGGTGTTGGCGCATCCATAATCGCCGCTTTACCGACCACGCCGGAGATCGGCAGGCCGCCGCCGAGGCTTTTCGCCACGGTCACCAGGTCCGGCACAATCCCGGTATGCTGGAAGCCAAACATCTTGCCGGTACGACCAAAGCCGGTCTGCACTTCATCGCAGATCAGTAGAATGCCATGACGCGTGGTGATCTCACGCAGCGCCTGCATAAACGCCGGGGAAGCTGGCAGGAAGCCGCCGTCGCCTTGCACCGGTTCGATAATAATCGCCGCCACGCGCTCCGGCAGGATCTGCACCGCAAATAGCGTATCCAGCGCTTTTAAGCAGTCCGCTTCTGAAATATCGTGGAACGCATTCGGGAACGGCACGCGGTAAATATCGCCGGGGAACGGGCCGAAATTCTGCTTATACGGCTGACTCATACCAGTTAAGGTTACGCCTAATAAGGTACGGCCATGGAACGCCCCATCAAACGCAATAATGCCGGGGCGATTGGTGTGCGCACGGGCAATTTTTACCGCGTTTTCTACCGCTTCCGCACCGCTGGTGAAGAACACGCTTTTGAACTCTTCACCAGCACCGACCAGCTTATTCAGGCGCTTGGCCAGTTCGATATAGCCCGGATAGGCTGCCACCTGGAAGCAGGCATGGGACACTAACTGCAACTGCTCGGTCACGGCATTGATCACCGCCGGATGGCTGTGGCCGACATTTAATACGCCGATGCCTCCAACGAAATCTAAATAACGATTGCCTTCCACGTCCCACACTTCAGAACCTTTGCCTTTGGCAATCACAATCGGGTGTGCGGTGACGACGCCACGCGGCACGTTCTCGGCACGGGCGTCCAGTAACAGGGCGTTATCAGAAAATGTCTGCTGCTCAGCCAGTAAATTATGCATTGTATGCCTCATTGACGTGAAGATGATGAATTGCCCCAACGGGCATCTGCAAAGTATCGCAATAAGCCGGACCATTAAGCTGCCGTTCCGGGAGCGGCAGCGGCATTAACTTTCGTAATTCGGGCTAATCTTTCGGTTAAATTTCAGACCCGAGCGTTTCCTGCACCAGCGCGCAATACCAGCGGATGCCGAACGGGATCAGCGCATCGTTAAAATCATATTCGGAGTGGTGCAGCGGGCGGCTGTTGGCGCTGCCGAGCCACAGATAGGCACCGGGTTTTGCATGCAACATAAACGAAAAGTCTTCCGAGGTCAGCGCCGGTTTGCGCGCCTCGCCGTGTGCCAGCCCGGCACGCGCCGCAGCACGTAATGCGGTTGCCGCCTGTTCAGCGCTGTTAATGGTTGCCGGGTAGTAACGGTCGTACTGAACGCGTGCCGTCAGGCCATGCGCGGCGGTGACGTGCTGCGCCAGCTCGCGCATACGCTGCTCGATTCGGTCCTGCACCGCGCTGTCAAAGCTGCGTACCGTGCCGCTTAATGTCGCCTGCGATGGGATCATGTTGTGCGAAAAGCCGCCGTTGATGCGCGTCACCGTCAGCACCGCCGGGTCGCACGGGTCGATGTCGCGGCTGACAATGGTGTGCAGCGCCACCACCAGTTCGCTGGTTGCCAGCAGCGTGTCCGGCGTCAGCTGCGGCTGTGCGGCATGACCGCCCCCGCCCTCAACGGTGATCGAGAATGCATCCCCCGCGCCCATAATCGGCCCCGGGCGCGTCTCAACCACGCCGAGCGGCAGCTGCGGCCAGTTGTGGATGGCGTAAACCTCATCGCAGGGAAAGCGTTCGAACAGACCGTCATCGATCATCGCCTGCGCGCCAGCCAGCCCCTCTTCCGCTGGTTGGAAGATAAAATTCACCGTACCGTCGAACTGCGCATCGGCGACAAGCGCCTGCGCAGCGCCGAGCAGCATCACCGTGTGGCCATCATGACCGCAGGCGTGGCAGACGTTCGTCTGCTGGCTTTTCCACGGCTGCGTGCCATTATCCGCCATCGGCAGCGCATCCATATCGGCACGCAGGCCGATAGCACGTGGGCGGGTGCCGCGCTTCAGCACGCCGACCACGCCGGTTTTGCCGATGCCCTGATGTACTTCCAGCCCCAGCCGGGTAAGAAACTCCGCCACCAGCCCGCTGGTGCGGTGCTCCTGATAGCCCAGCTCCGGGTGCTGGTGAAGATCGCGCCGCAGCGCGACTAATGCTGCAATATCCATATCAATATCCTTTATCGCGGTCGACCACGCCGACCATGCTTTCACCGCGCTCATAGCGGCGAATATTCTCCAGCAGCGCTTTGACCGCGCTCTCCGGCTGGGTCTGGCTGGCAATATGCGGCGTCAGCCAGATGGCAGGATGCTGCCAGAAGGCATGCCCGGCGTGCAGCGGTTCCGGCGCGGTGACATCAACCACCGCCGCGCTCAGTTGCTGGCTGTCGAGTGCCCTGATTAAATCGTCGTGATTGAGTTGCGCCCCACGCCCGACCTGCACCACCGCCGCGCCGGGTGGCAACTGGCTGAAGAGTTCGGCATTGAGCATCCCTTCGGTGCTGGCGGTGAGCGGTAGCAGGCAAATCAGGATATCGCTGCGCGCGAGGAATTCGTTAAGGCGATCGTTACCGGCAAAGCACTGCACGCCGGGCAGATCGCGCGGGGTGCGGCTCCAGCCGGCACAGTCAAACCCGAGCGCCACCAGCGGTTTCAGCACCGCTTCCCCCAGCGTGCCGAGGCCCATCACGCCGACGCGTCGTTTTCCTGCAGTGTGTACCGGATGCGTCTGCCAGAGCCCCGCGCGCTGCTGCTGCAGGTAGCGCGGCATATCGCGATGCAGGCCGAGCACGGCAAAGGTCACATACTCCACCATGCCGCTAGTCAGCCCCGGCTCGATCATCCGCACCACCGGCAACTCCGGTGGCAGGCTGGCGTAATTGAACTGGTCGGCTCCCGCACCGACCGAAAACAGCACTTTCAGGTTGGGAAACTGCTGCATGATATTGTCCGGCGGCACCCATGCCACCAGATACTCGACCTCTTCCGGATTGCCGATCTCCGGCCACAGGCGGAAGCTGGCCGCCGGGGCCATCTGCGCCACCAGCGCGGCCCACTTCTGCCCGCGCTCGGGTTCTGATTTATAGACAATATTCATCACGCCATCGCCTGGCTCATCAGCCCGAATGCCTGCATACCGCTGCTTTCCGGCTGCCACGGCTGCCCTTTCACCATGGTGGTCGGGGCATCCACTTCCACCAGCCCCAGCTCATTCAGCCACGGGCCAAGCCCGGCGGAACGGTCGGTATCAATACGCACAAACTGCTCGCTCAGGCCGCTCAACAGTTCGCTGACCAGCAGTCTGGCGTTGGCGAGGTTGCGCGCCACGACCGGCCCGATGGCATAGCCGTGGCCAAAGCGGCGCAGGATGGCGAACCCGGCGGCGGTGTCGTTCTCTTCCAGCACCACAAAACGTTCGGCGCTGTCGAGCAGATGGGTGATTAACAGCGGGCGGTGCTGGCCGTGCGCCTGGCAGTCGAGCGCGGTCAGCACCGCAGCATCCTGCACGCCCGCGCTGCGAATGCTCTGCTGCGGCCCGCAGGGAATGGCGGGTACCGCCGCCAGCTTGCGACACTGGTGCTGCTCCACATGGCCGGTGGCGACAAAGCCGAGTTTTTCATACAACGGCTGTCCGGCAGCGGTGGCGTGAAGGCGCACATTGCTGCCTTCGAGTTTTGCCAGTGCCGCCTGCATCAGCTGTTTGCCAATGCCGCGCCCCTGCTGAGCGTCATCGACAATCACCAGGCCGAGGGTGGCGTACTCCTTGCCCCAGCGCCAGAACAGGATCGTGCCGACCAGCGCACCGTTCTCTTCCGCCACCAGCCCGTCGCCCAGCAGCAGCGCCTGCTGCCAGTCGGCGCGACGGTGCGGCCATTTGAGCCGCTGCGTGAGCGCGAAAGCCGCATCGAGATGGGTTTCATTCATTGCTTTGAGTTCAAGAGTCATCACTGTTCCTTACATCATGCCCGGCGCATCAAGGCCGGAACCGTCAATCAGGCGTTCATAGCGGAACGGCTTCGCATCGACAATCGGGGTATCGTGGGTGGCGAGATCGGCTGTGAGGCGCCCGGCACCGGGGCCGATGCCAAAACCGTGTGCGCTGTAACCCGCCGAGATAATCAACCCCGGCAGCTTGCCGACGGTGGAGATCACCGGCACCGCGTCCGGCGTGCTGTCGATCATTCCGCCCCACGCCTGCTCAAGGCGCACGCCCGCCATCGACGGGAACTCGTTGCGCATCGCGGCCAGCCCCTCCTCCACCATCGCCATATCCGGGCGCGGGTCGAGGATGCGCACTTTTTCAAACGGCGACACGCCATCCATCTGCCAGCGCGCCAGCGATTCCGGGCCGCTGATAAACGGACTGATACCGAGGTTAATCGTCAGATTTTTGCGCCGCGCTTTAAAAGTGGGATAGAACTGACGGGCGTAGCGCAGCCCCTGCGCACCCGGCTCCAGGCGACCACGACCGGAGACGGAAACGGTGTAGCTGCCGTCAAGCTGCGGGCGGCAGGCAAAGCCCGGCGTATACAGCGGTAGCGCAATTTTCTGTTCGATGGGTGCGGTGCGGAACGCGGTGCCGATCACGTTACCCAGCGGCAGATCGATGCCGTGACGGCGGCAGAACATGGAAGTCCACGCCCCACCCGCGCAGATCACGCTGCTTGTTTTGATCAGGCCGCGCTCGGTCACTACGCCGCTGACTTTGCCGTTGGTGATATCCAGACCGCGCACCGCGCACTGCTGGAATACCAGCCCGCCGAGGCGCTGTGCGGCAATCGCCAGGCCCGGTGCCGCCAGTGACGGCTCCGCGTGACCGTCCGTAGGTGAAGAGACGCCGCCCAGCCAGCTGCTGGAGCTGCCCGGCGTCATCTCCTTCGCGCGTTCGGCAGTCAGGATTTCGCTGTGGAAGTCATAGCCTTTCGCCATGGTGTTCCACGCCTCCCAGGCGTTGATGTCGGCCTGATTTTTGGTGGCATACACCAGACCGCTGCGGCGGAAGCCCAGCTCTTCGCCGGTCTCCTCGCCCAGTTCGGCCCAGCGTTGCAGGGCATATTTGATCAGCGGCAGTTCGCGCTCGTCACGGTTCTGCTGACGGCACCAGCCCCAATTGCGGCTCGACTGTTCGCCGCCGACCAGGCCTTTTTCAATCAGCACCACGCTGACCCCTTTTTTTGCCAGTTCATAGGCCGCAGCCGCCCCGGCAATTCCGGCACCAATCACCACCACATCCGCTGCCGGTGGAAAATGTGGGCTGTCCTGTACGTATCGAATCGGTGCTGGCATGTTGTTCCTTACCTGAAAATTTTTGTCTGTATTGCGGGCGGACCGAAAAAGAAGGTCCCCCCCTACATATGACTCATCGTCGTGGTCAACCCGCGAAAATGTATCTGCTTACAACGCGATATCGCTTTCCTGGTGCTCGTCGAGCCAGCCCTGGCGCAGCTCCGGCACGGCGCGTTTCAGCCGCTCGTAGTACAGCTCGGTCGATGGCTTGTCGTAATCGGCGCGCGCCACCTGAGTCACCATACGGCCATTTTTCACCACGATAATTTCGTCACACACCGAGCGCACCGCGTGCAGGTCGTGGCTGATAAACAGCACCGACAGGCCCAGCTCGCGGCGCAGTTCGGTGATCAGATCCAGCACTGCGGCGGCCACCACGGTATCCAGCGCCGAGGTCACTTCATCACAGAGGATCAGGTCCGGCTCGGCGGCCAGCGCACGTGCCAGGTTGACGCGCTGCTTCTGCCCGCCGGACAGTGACCACGGCTTGCGCCACAGCACATTACGCGGCAGGCGAACGAGGTCGAGCAGCTGCAACATACGCTGTTCGAGCGCCGCGCCGCGCAGGCCGTGGAACAGCTTCAACGGGCGTTTGAGAATGGTTTCGATGGTGTGCGCCGGATTCAGCGCGGTGTCCGCCATCTGGAACACGTACTGAATGCGGCGCAGCTCGTTTTCCGGGCGCTGATGCATATCCCCGGCAATGTAGTGACCGTTAAACAGAATATGGCCGCCGCTCGGCTTGTTCATCCCGGCTATCGCGTGCGCCAGCGTGGTTTTGCCGGAGCCGGACTCGCCGATAATGCCAATTGCCTGGCCGCGATACAGCTTGAAGTTAATCTCTTCGAGGATCTTAATCTTCGGCTGCCCTGCACTGTCGAGGGGGCCGTAACCGGCACAGAGATCGCGCACCTGCAGCAGCGGCTGCACTCTCTCATCCTGCTCCTGCCATGGGCTGGGGCGGGCTTTCTGCTTCGCCGCTTCCAGCAGCAGATGGCTGTACTCCGCCACCGGAGCGCGCAGCAGTTGCTCGGTGGTGCCGTATTCAGCGATGTTGCCCTTCAGCAGCACCAGGATCTTATCCGCCATCTGCGCTACCACCGCCAGATCGTGGCTGACGTAGATAGCGGTGGTGCCGCGCTGGCGCACCACGCGGCGGAACGCCTTGAGCACTTCTACCTGCGTGGTCACATCGAGCGCGGTGGTGGGTTCATCAAGAATCACCACTTCCGGGTCGCTAATCAGCGCCATCGCGGTCATCAGGCGCTGCAGCTGCCCACCGGAGACCTGGTGCGGATAGCGGTCGCCGATGGTTTCGGGGTTGGGCAGCGCCAGCTCGCGGAACAGCTCAATCGCTTTGGTTTCGGCGTCGGCGCGGCTCATCACCCCATGGATCACCACCGGTTCGACCACCTGGTCCATGATCTTCATCGCCGGATTAAACGAGGCGGCGGCACTCTGGGCGATATAGGCCACTTTGTTGCCGCGGAACTGACACAGCTGCGACGGCGTTAACGAAGTGACGTCGGTCCCAGCAACGTGTACCGTGCCCCCGGCAATCTTACAGCCGTGGCGCGCATAGCCCATTAACACCAGCGCAATTGTGGTTTTCCCGGAGCCGGACTCGCCGATCAGCGCCAGCACTTCGCCCTTTTGCACGGTAAAACGAATATCGGAAACCAGGCTGATTTCATGCCCGTCGTCGGCGCTGGCGGTGACGCGCAGATTCTCGACCGACACCATCGGTGTGGATGCGTGTGACGTAATATTCATGCAACCCCCTTGGCGACCACGGTTAATGAACGCATGGACTGTAAGCTGTCGATAAACAGGTTGGCGCCGATAGTCAGGCTGGCAATCGCCACCGCTGGCATCAATACCGCCGGGGAGCCGTCAAACAGCCCCTGCAGGTTTTCGCGCACCAGCGTGCCCCAGTCAGCATAAGGCGGCTGTACGCCAAGGCCGAGGAAGCTCAGGCCGCTAAGCAGCAGCACGATGTAGACAAAACGCAGGCCGAAGTCGGTGAGCATCGGGTGCAGCATATTCGGCAGAATGTCGTGGATAGCCACATACAGGCGGCTCTCACCGCGCAGACGCGAGGCCTGAACATAGTCCATCGAGCGCAGGTTCGACGCCATGGCATAGGCGATGCGATAAGCGCCCGGCCAGTAGGTAAACACCGCGGTAATAATCAGCATCGGCAGCGAAGACCCAAACACCGCGACGATCATCAGCGCCAGGATTTTGCCCGGCAGTACCAGCATCGCATCGTTGATACGCCCGAGGATCGCCTCCAGCCAGCGCCCGGCGACCGCCGCCAGCAGCGCCAGCAGCGTACCCACCAGGCTGGCCAGCAGCGCAGCAGTCAGCGCCAGGCCGATGGAGTAGCGCGCGCCGAACAGAATGCGGCTGAAGATATCGCGCCCGAGGTAATCGGTGCCGAACCAGAACTCGCGGCTGAAGTCACCGAACAACGGACCGCCGCCGATATCTTCAAGATTGTGCGGTGCCAGCGCAGTGCCGAATACCGCCATAAAAATCCAGAACACGGTGATCAGTAGGCCGATACGGCCGCTGACGGAGAGAGATTGAAAGAAGCGCCACGGCAGCGTGAGTGTGTTCATCAGCCCCTCCACTTAGGATTGAACGCAATAGTCAGAACATCAGCAATCAGCAGCAGCACCAGGTAGCAGACGGCGAAGAACATCACGCACAGCTGCACTACCGGCAGGTCGCGGTTGCTCACCGCATCGACCATCTGGCTGGCCAGCCCGGGATAGCTGAAGATACTTTCGATAATAATTACCCCGCCAAACAGGTAGGAGAGGCTGAGGGAGATGGCGTTGGCAATCGGCCCGACCGCGTTAGGCAGCGCATGGCGCAGCATGGCACGCAGCGGGGAGACGCCTTTCAACAACGTCATTTCCAGGTAAGGGCTGTCCATCTGGTTGACGATAGCGGCACGCGTCATGCGCGCCATCTGCGCCACCACCACACAGCACAGGGTCATCACCGGCAGCGCGAAGGTGCGCAGGAAGCCGAGGAAGTCCTGATGCGTGGAGCCGAGCGACATCGCCGGCACCCAGTGCAGCTTGACGGCGAAGATGATCACCGCCACGGTCGCCACCAGAAACTCCGGCACCGCCACCACCGCCATGGTGCTGACCACCAGCGCCCGATCCAGCAGCGAGCCGCGCTTCATCGCGGCAGTAATGCCGATAATCAGCGCGACCGGCACGGAGACCAGCGTGGTAGTCGCTGCCAGCTGGAAAGTCGCAGGAATACGCTGTGCCACCAGCTGCGTAACCGGCAGGTTACTGGCCAACGAGGTACCGAAATCGCCCTGAAACATTCCGGCCAGCCAGCTGAAATAACGCATGATCAGCGGCTGGTCCAGCCCGAGCTGCTGGCGCAGGGCCGCCACCGTTTCCGGGGTCGCCGACTGGCCAAGGATCATCTGCGCCGCATCGCCCGGCAGCATGCTGGTGATAAGAAACACCAGCGCCGAGACAATAAGCAGCGTAAGTAAACCCGACCCTATGCGCCGGAGTATCAGTGTGAGAATGTATCGGTTCATCGCCGTTCTCCTGCTCAATATTTAGGGATTAAGCCGACAGCCATGCGAACTCATGGAAGCGGTAACCCATCATCATGCCCGACGGCCAGGCCTCCACCCCTTTCACCTTGTTGCTACAGCCATCCATGGTACTGATAAAGGCCGGGATCAATGTGCCGCAGTTGTCATACACCAGCTGCTGCATGTCGCCATACATCTGCTTGCGTTTCACCTGGTCGCTCTCGCCACGGGCGGCGGTGACCAACTGGTCGAACTGGGTATTTTTCCAGCCGGATTCGTTCCACGGCGCGGAGGACTGATAGAACTGGGAGAACAGCATATCCAGCGTCGGGCGCGGGTTTACCGAGCCGTAACCGACCGGATCTTTCATCCAGTGAGCTGACCAGTAGCCGTCGTACGGCACACGGCGTACTGAGACGTTAAGCCCGGCGCTGCGCGCTATCTGCTGTAACAGCTGACCGCCTTCAACTGCCCCTTCGATATTCGGGGTGGTGATCACTTCCACTTTCGCGCCGACCATGTTGGCTTTTTTCAGGTGGAATTTGGCCTTGTCGAGATCCAGCGGACGCTGCGGGATATCTTTGTTGAACATCGGGTGCCATGGCGGAACCGGAGTGTCGTTACCGACGGTGCCGAAGCCCTGCAGCACGGTTTTGACAATTATTTCACGCGGCTGCAGATACTTCATCGCAAGCACGAAATCGGGGTTGCTGCCGGGTGCCTGGTCGGTACGGATGATCAGGTCGCTGTACATGCCGGACTTGCTCTCCATGATGGTGAACTGGCCGTTCTGCTTCAGGCGTTTCACATCATTGGCGGAGAGCGTGGAGACGATATGCAGGTCGCCGGACATCAGGGCGTTAACGCGGGCCGCCGGGTCGGTGACGCCCATCAGCTCCACTTCGTCGAGGTGCGGCAGGCCCGGCTTCCAGTAGTTTTTGTTCTTCGCGCCGGAGGTACGCACGCCCGGCTGGAACTCTTTCAACACGAACGGCCCGGTGCCGATGCCTTTACTGAAGTCTTTGGTGCCGTCCTGCACAATCAGGAAAGAGCTGGTGGAGAGGATCGACGGCAGGTCAACGTTGGCCTGTTCCAGCACGATGGAAACCTCCTTCGGGCTGACCGCTTTAATCTCTTTCATCTGGCTGGCGAGGGTGATCACCGTCGAGGCCACCGCCGGGTCTTTATGGCGGCTGAGCGAGTAAACCACATCGGCTGCGGTCAGGGCTTTACCGTCGTGGAAGGTGACGCCCGGGCGCAGTTTGATATTCCAGTTGATGCCGTCAGTGCTGTCAAAAGATTCCGCCAGCGCCGGCTGCGCCTTAAGGTTTTTATCCAGCTCGGTCAGGCCGCTGTAGAACATAAACTGGCGGCAGTAGTCGCCGCTGTTGCTGCCTTTGGCCGGGTCGAGGGTATCGCTGGCCGAGGCATTCGCCACCGCCGCGCGCAGTTTGCCGCCCATCACCGGGGTTTCCGCTGCGAAGCTGAACTCCGGGAAACCGATAAGGCCGGTACTCATCACCGCGCCTGCGGACAGCAGCTTCATCATGCCACGTCGTGAAATCGCGACATCCGTAATCACCTGGGTCAAATTCGGGTTAACACTGCTAAATTCTTTGCGAAATTTACTCATCTGCACACCCTCAAAAAAATTAATAAAACTTTGGTTCCCCTAAATAATTCGAGTCGCAGGAAGGCGGCGACACAGCGAATCCCCGGGAGCTTACGCCAGTAAGTGACTGGGGTGAGTGAGGAAAGCCAACGCATCTGCGGTTCGAAGTATGGCGGGGATCATGAAAAACGATCCTTCGCTTTGTAGTACAGTCCAGCAACAGGCAGGAACCACGGTTTGCCAAAGTAGCCGGGAACCGCAGGCCAGGCGCTGCGCTGCCAGGGGTTGTTATTGGCTTTTTCTGCTACCAGGTCCGCCATGACCCGGCCCATCCACACCGACATCTGCGTACCGTGACCGCTGTAGCCGAGGGAGTAGAACACCCCTTCGTGCTCACCCGCGTGCGGCAGGCGGTCGGCGGTCATATCCACCAGTCCGCCCCAGCAGTAATCAATCGGTACGTCACCCAACGCCGGGAACATCTTCTGCATCCCGGCTTTCAGCACATCACCGCTTTTCGCGTCTGAGGTCGGGCTGCTGATGGCGAAACGCGCACGGCCACCAAACACCAGACGCCGATCGGCAGTGGTACGGATGTAATTGCCCAGATTGAGCGAGGTGACGTAGGTACGGTCACCCGGTAGGATCTGCTGCAGTAACGATTCGGACAGCGGCGCGGTCACGGTGACAAAACTGCCAACCGGAATAATGCGGCGCTGGAACCAGTCAAACGGGCCGATATTGGAGCAGCCGGTCGCCATCAGCACTTTCTCGGCGACAATATCGCCCTGGGCGGTGCTGACGCGGTGACGGTAGCCGTTGAGGCGCGTCAGCCCGGTCACGGCGCGCTGCGGATAGATGGCGGCACCAGCACGGGCAGCCGCTTCTGCCAGCCCAACGCCGAATTTGCCCATATGCATCTGCCCGCCGTGGCGCTGCAGCAGCCCGCCGTGGAATGACGGCGAATCGATTTCACGCTTCACATCCTGGCTACTGAGAATTTCAACATCCGGATCAACATGGCGCTTCATCATCTCGCACGCCGCCACCAGCGACGGCATATGTGACGCCTTACTGGCCAGTTTCAGCTTGCCGCAGCGGCGGAAGTCACAGTCGATCTGCTCGTCAGCCACCACGCTCTGCACGTAGTCGACCGCATCGGCAAACGCCCGGTAATAGCGGGTCGCCTGCTCAACGCCCTGGCTCTCCACCAGCGCCGAGAAGTTCTGCGCCACGCCGGTATTACAGTGGCCGCCGTTGCGGCCAGATGCCTGGCTCATCACCTCGCCCGCTTCCAGCACCACCACGTTCACTCCGCTGCGCGCCAGAGTCAGCGCCGCCGAGATGCCGGTAAAGCCACCGCCAATCACCACCAAATCGGCGGTCGCAGGCAGATCGCCCGTTTTTGCACCGGTGAATACGGGTGCTGTTGCCTGCCAGAATGATTCCAGTTTCATCGCCCTGCTCCTCTGAGGCCTACAGCCCTACCACGCCCGGAAGTCCGCCAATATCTTTAATCTCGGTGTACTCATATGCCGGGTTACCCGGACCGTGACCGCGATTAACAAACACTTTGTTTTTGATGCCGAGGTCATAAGCGGTCATCAGGTCGTAACGCAGGCTGCTGGAGACGTGCAGGATCTCGTCCGGCCCGCAGTTCAGCTTGTTGAGCATGTATTCGAACCCCTTCATCTGCGGCTTATAGGCGCCAACTTCTTCGGCGGTAATGGTCATATGGATGGGGGCGCCAAGACGTGGCACGTGGTTTTTGATCAGCTCATCGGTGGAGTTGGTCAGCAGCACCAGCGGGAACTCTTTGGCGACAATCGCCAGGCCAGCCGGAACGTCCGGGTGCGGTCCCCAGGTCGCGCAGGCGGTCATCACCGCAGCACAGTCCTGATCGGTACACTCGACGCCCCATTTATTACAGGTCCGGTACAGCGCGTTGGCCACCACCAGCGGATAAAGTTTGAATGCCCCCAGCACTTCGTCCATACGGTAGGAAGAGAAATCAGTGGTGAAGGCCTCCATACGTTCCGGGCTGACGCGATCGGCGAAGATGGCGGCAGCAGCACCGGCCATATCGAAGTTGATCAGCGTGCCGTAACAGTCGAAAGTGATGAATTTCGGTTTAAACACAGCCATTACGCTACCTCTTCAGAGTTCGGTTTAAGGATGAAAAACAGTGACTAGAAGTCGATCAGTACGCTTTTATAACGCTGGCAGGCTTCAAACGCCTGGCGGCCCAGATCTTTACCGATGCCGGAGCCGTGGAAGCCGCCGGTCGGGATAATAAAGTCGCCGGAGCGGCCATAACGGTTGATCCACACGGTGCCGGCGGCAATGCCGCGCATCGCCCGCAGCGCACGGTCAATATTTTTGGTGTGTACTCCGGCGCACAGGCCGTAGGTCGGGTGGGAAGCCAGCGCCAGCCCTTCGGCTTCCTCATCAAAGATTTGTACGGTCAGCACCGGGCCGAAGATCTCCTCCTGCACAGCCGGGTTGTCGTTAGCCACGCCCGCCAGCAGCGTCGGCTGCCAGAAGAACCCTTCGCCGGTATCGGCAAAGCGCTGCCCGCCTACCAGCACTTCCGCTCCCTGCTGGCGGGCGCTGTTGACCACCGAGGCCACCTTCGCGGCCTGGCGCCGATCAATCATCGGCGCATAGCGGCTGCTCTCGTCCCAGGTCACACCGGCCCGGAAACCCTGGCACAGCTCAATCAGTTTGCCGATCAGCGCATCGTGCACGCCGCGCTGTACAATCAGACGCGTCCCGGCGACGCAGGCCTGGCCGCCGTTGGCGGTAAAACCACGCAGGATACGCCCGGCCACCTCAGTGATATCGCCGCAGTCGTCGAACACCAGCTGCGGACTTTTGCCACCCAGCTCCAGCGTCACCGGCTTCATACCGTTAAACGCCGCGTCGCTCATGATGCGTGCGCCGGTGGCCGTTGATCCGGTAAAGGAGACTTTGCGCACCAGCGGATGCGCCACCAGCGCGCTGCCGGTCACCGCGCCGCCGCCCTGAATAATGTTCAGCACTCCGGCAGGCAGGCCCGCCTGCACGGCCAGTTCGGCCATGCGCACGGTAGAGAACGGCGTCAGCTCTGAAGGCTTCAGCACCACGGCATTTCCTGCTGCCAGCGCCGGGCCACATTTCCACGAGGCCATCGACAGCGGGAAGTTCCACGGCGTAATCGCCCCGATCACCCCGTAAGGTTCCGGTACCAGCATGCCGAGACTGACATCGCGGGTCGGCAGCACGTCGCCGCTGTATTTGTCGGCGCACTCGGCATAGAAGCGAATGGCTTCGGCAGTAAACGGGATCTCGTGATTGACCACGTCATAGATAGGGCGCGTTGAGCCAAGCGACTCCAGCTGTGCCAGCGGCGGATCGACCTCAATCATGTCCGCCCAGCGCTTCAGTACCGCGCCGCGCTGACGCGGCGGGCAGCTGGCCCAGCCGCTGTCACGGGCGGCAGCATCCGCCACGCTCACCGCCTCATCCACCAGCGCCGCATCCGCCTGATACAGTTCACCCGCCAGCAGGCCATCGGAAGGACGCTTAACCGCCAGCTGCTCACCCTGCCCGCGAATATGCTTACCATTAATGAAATGTCCTGCGGGCAGTGCGATTTTATCCGGGTCAAAACTAAGCATGGAGTTTTCCTTATTTAGCCTGCTAACTAATGCTTTCTGGTACTGAGCAATATTGCATTTGTATTAAGTAATGCAGAAAGCATGCCAGCCCTGTGAAAAATAATAATGCGTAATAACGGGGTGAAAAAAATTTTGTGCCGTAATGAAGGTGTTTTTTTTCCTGTTAAGCCGATTATTTAAATAGATGATTTTCATCATAAAACGAATGCACCACCGTCGTGAATTCGATACTAACCTTGCACCGATTAAGCGCAGGAGTTTTGTGAGAATTTGGTTAACCATCGGAATTGATTAAAAAAAGGCCCGCACCTTTTCAGGGTGTGGGCCTCAATAATGGCTTAATTTTATTTTTTATTTACAGACTGCCAAAATGAAATGCTTTTGATTCGAGATATTCTTCAATGCCGTAACGCGAGCCTTCACGCCCCACTCCGGAGAGCTTAATTCCGCCAAACGGCGCCACTTCTAAAGAAACAGAACCGGTATTAAAACCGACCATGCCAAATTCCAGTGACTCACCCACGCGCCATGCGCGTCGAATATCTTCGGTGAAGAAATAAGCCCCCAAACCGTAAGGGGTATCATTCGCCATATTTATCGCTTCATCTTCGGTATCGAAAATAAACAGCGGCGCTACCGGGCCAAAAGTCTCTTCATGAGCAATGCGCATCGCACTGGTGACGTAACCGAGCACCGTCGGCGCCACGAAGGTGCCGTTGCCGTTACTGATACCGCCGGTTAACAGTTCGGCACCGTGGCTGAGCGCATCTTCAATATGATTGTTCACTTTGCTGACTGCCGCTGCGTTAATCAGTGGTCCGATGGTGCTGCCGTCGGCAAAACCATCGCCCACTTTCAGCTTCGCCACTTCTTCCAGCAGGCGGGCAGCAAAGCGTGGGTAGATAGTGCGCTGCACCAGAATGCGGTTAGCGCAGACGCAAGTTTGCCCGGCGTTGCGAAATTTACTCATCATCACGCCGCTGATGGCAATGTCGAGATCGGCATCGTCAAAGACGATCAGAGGTGCGTTGCCCCCCAGCTCCAGGCTCAGGCGTTTAATACTGTCGGCGCTCTGCTGCATCAGCATCTGGCCTATGCGCGTGGAACCGGTAAAGGAAATTTTGCGCACCGTGCGGCTGCTGGTCAGGGTTTCACCAATCTCTTTCGGCAAACCGGTGACAATCTGCAGTACGCCAGACGGGATACCGGCACGCTGCGCCAGCTCAATCAGCGCCAGCGCCGACAGCGGGGTCAGCTCCGACGGTTTGACGATGATCGGGCAGCCCGCGGCCAAAGCCGGGGCCACTTTGCGGGTGATCATCGCAATCGGGAAATTCCACGGGGTAATTGCGGCAGCCACACCTACAGGCTGCTTCAGTACCAAGATACGGCGGTCATCGCTCGGTGCCGGAATGGTGTCGCCATAAATGCGGCGCGCTTCTTCCGCAAACCACTTCACAAAGCCCGCACCGTACAGCACTTCGCCCTTCGCTTCCGCCAGCGGCTTGCCCTGCTCGGCGGTCATGATGGCGGCGAGGTCGTCAGTGTTGTCGAGGATCAGCTGATGCCATTTTTCCAGCAGCAGCGCACGCTGCGCGTTCGGGGTTTTCGCCCAGCTTTTCCGTGCGGCATCGGCAAAGGCAATCGCCTGCTCGGTTTCTTTCGCGCCTAGCGCCGGAATGGTACAAAGCACTTCGCCCGTTGATGGGTTGGTGACCGGTAGCATTTCGCCGTTAAGCGCGCCCTGCCAGTGACCGTTAAAAAAAGCCTGCTGGCGCAGCAGTGTAGCATCCTGTAAACGTTGTGCGAGCATAGCGTCTCCTTAATAAGTTCATTTCACTTTAACGGAGGCGAGGCAATCAATGCTGCGTTATCAGGTAGAAAGAGAAGCTCGGAAAGAGGTTTTGCGCGGCGAAACGAAATTTTATGCTGTGGAATTCAAAGTGGCCGTAACCGGTAGGGGTTGACCTTCTTTTTCGGTCAACCGCGGTGTTTAAGGGCCGATCGAAAAAGAGGATCGCCCCCTACCGTTCTACGATTTGCCTGTTAAATCTGGAAATAGATCACCGTTTCTTCTTCGTTCAGCGACTGCGCCTGGCGCTTGATCTCTTCCAGTGATAGGTTCGCGTTACACGGTTCGAGGAACTGCCAGACAAAATTGCACTGACAGAAAAAACTAACCTACGTGGATTTACACTGGATGAAACCAGCATTAAAGAAAGTCGTCAGTGTTATTCCGACATCATCAGGGAAATCCGCGAGAGCCACTATTAATCCCTGCCTTAGTTTTATTCGCAGGTCCCCTATAGCGCCAAAACATTTCAGCCGAATCAGGCTTAAGGCGTGGCGGTTTTCAGGTTTTTACGGCCCAGCACATTTTTCGCAAATTAAGGAGTGAAGAAATGCGGGCCGTAAAAATGAGGCAGCGGACAGAATTATTTTCGCGGGTTAAGGAGCGAAAATAGTTCAGGCACCGCGCCTCACCGGCAAACAGCCGCGCCCACGCGGATTTTGCCGGCCGGGGGGAGCCGAATAAATTTCGCCGCCCCAGCGAGCGAAAAGCTGTCGCCCACGACAGCGGTTTATTTGGGGGGCATCGCCCCGCACACCGTCGCGGCTGAGTCTCCGGCCAAAAGCCGGTAGCGTGGCGCGACCACCCTCTTTAAAGGTCAGCTTCCCTTTTATTCCCGCTGCGAGGCACGAGCAAAGGGAAGAAAAAGGCGAAAGCGACCGTCTTAAAGGGGGTGGTCGCGCGTAGCATGCGACGGTGTGCCGCCGTTGACCCTGGGGGTTTTGACGCGGCGTCCAGCCGCGACATTACCCCCATGCACCGGGCAATAAGGGAGTCCAGCCCGCATGTACCGGCGCACGCCGTCTCGTGCAGGGAAGCATGCTTTCCTGCATATGGCCGCACAGCGGCCACCTTCTTTGCCCCATACGCTCGCCCCGTCTTTTCGCCCGACACCGTGGGGCGAAAAGACGGGGCGATGTCATGGGGCGAATAGCTGACGAAGGAGGCACGATGATTTCAAATAAGCTTGCCGCTTCACTGTCACCGATAGTGAACGGAATGCTGGCGCTGCTCGCTTTTGTGCAACAGCAACAACTGATGCTGGCGTTATTAGCGGGGCTGACGATGCCGTTTTTTGCGTCGATGAAAAGCGATGAACGGCAGAAAGCCCCGTTATGGAAAAGGTTGATTATTGCTTTTTCCCTGCTGTGTTTTATATCCGGCACACTGGCCCCGATAGTTATCGGATCCTTTCAGTGGCTGTATAAAATCAGACTCACCAGTGATAATACGCTACTGGCCTGGTCAGTACGGATTGCTTTTACTGTAACCGGGATTATTTTTCATATTATGCTTCGCCGGGTATTCACGCCGGAACTGGACAGGATAAAGAAACGCCTTGTTAAAAAGACCGCCCTTGAACGGGAATTGCGCACTGATGTCCGCACCGTAAAATCCCTGCTGCCGGAAACACTGCATTATAACCCGCTGGATTATATCGACCTCAATAAAGGCATTTTTACAGGCATGGGCAGGGAAAATGAACCGATGTATCTCCCGTTAAAAGACTGGCAGAAACAACACGCGGATATTATCGGCACCACCGGAGCCGGTAAAGGGGTTGCCGCTGGCATTTTGCTTTATCAAAGCATTCTGGCCGGTGAAGGTGTCTTTGTTATGGACCCCAAGGATGATGAATGGGCACCGCATCTTTACCGCAAAGCCTGCGAGGATGCAGGCAAGCCTTTTGCCTTAATTGACCTGCGAAAACAGCAATACCAGCTAAACCTGATTGAAGATATTACGCCCGATGAACTGGAAGAACTGTTTGTTGCAGGGTTCAGCCTGGCGGAAAAAGGACAGGAGTCGGACTTCTATCGTATTGATGACCGAAAAGCCGCACGTATGGCCGCGCAATTTGTCAATTATAACCCATTGGCAACTCTCCGTGATGTTTATAACGGTGACTACGTTCAGAGCATTGCCGAAAAAATCAAAGCGTTTTTCGGTAAGATTGAAGAGCTGGCATTATTAAATGCCATTAATTCACCGGAAGGCTTTTCACTTAAAAAAATGTTTGATGAAGGCGGCTGTTGTTATGTTATCGGCTCCATGCGAAACAGCAAAATTATTACAGCCCAGCGCATGTTACTGGTTCGCCTGTACCAGTTAGCAGAAAGGCGCGACCGTGTAACAGACGTACCGCGCCCCATCGCTATTTATCTTTCGGAACTGAAATACCATTTATCCAGGCCAGCGCTGGAAGGTTTAGGCGCGGCGCGGGATAAAGGCGTACATATTATTATGGATCACCAGTCCATTGCCGATTTAAAAGACTGCCCGGCAGATTTGAAAGGCGATGCCGTTGTCGGTGCGGTCGTTGAAAACGCCAAATTCAAGCTGGTTTACCGTGTGATGGATCCGGATACGGCGGAATGGGTGGCAAGAATGTCTGGCACTATTCTGGTGGATGATGAACTCCGCAAGGCTAAAACGGATAATATGCTGACGGAAACCATCGACAGTGAGCGTACCATTCGCCAGGCCGAGCGTTTTTTTATTGACAGTAATATGATCCTGAACCTGCCCGATTTTGTCAGCTTTATCTTTACGACAAAAACGCTACCTTCTGCCTCACTGATTTCACCGATAAAGATCAGAAAGCGTCAGCTAAAAATCTTCTCGGTTTCCCCTGATATTGCCGCATCGGCGGCACCGGTGAAAATCGCACTGGATTTTGACGAGGATGATAAACCATCCATACAGGATGTAATGACAACGCACCCGGATCTTTTCTTCAACGAAAGCGAAGTCAAACCGGCAGAGCCCCAACCTGATGAAGGAGAACACCTGTCCCCGCTGGATTTTTAAGGAGCGGTTATGCTGATTTCGTCATATCACGAGCGCCAGACACGCAACAGAGAAAAAATAAAACAACTGCTGAACTTCCTGAAAGAAGAAACCTACAGCGATTTCAAAACGCTGATGCAGTTATTTGGTTTCCGGGACCACAAATCGCTTTATTCGCTGCTGGCAAAAGCGGAGCAAATGGGGTTAATCCAGAAGCATGTGCTTGAATCACGGACAATGAAGATTTCATTATGGGGGATCACCAGCGACGGGCTGTCGGTGGTGTTAACCCCGGATGATAAAATCTTTCCCGCGAGGTTTGAACCATCAAAAATCACCGGCTGGACGCTGGAGCACCATCTTGATAATCAGGCCGCCAGACTTATTCTGGAGAAAAAAGGCGCTTCGCGATGGATTAACGGCGACCGGGCCACCTTTATCAGCCAGTATCAGGTGAAACATCGCCCGGATGGGTTACTGACCCTGCCTGACGGTAACGTTATTGCCATTGAAACCGAACGCCGTCTGAAAACCCGAGCCCGCTACCAGTCGATCATGGCAAACCACCTGCTGGCCCGTACCCACAAGCAGTGGATTTACGTTTTTTATGTTGTGCCCGATCCACAGAAAAAGCGTGCGCTTGAACTGCTGTTTGACAGCATCAGGCATGTCATCATCAACCATCAGCACGTCCCGCTGGAAGAACGCCACCGGCGGGTGTTTCGCATTTATACCTTTGATGAACTGAAATACCTGTCATTAGGCAGCTATACATAAGCTTTCACTCAGGCCATCGTGATGGCCTCACCGGCCTGGCGGCGATACCTCCAGGCCGGAATTATTTTATTCCACTGCGAGGCGCAGACTGTTCGGTACTCGCTGTGCTGCGTTCCGCCTCAGTCTGCGCCTTGCAGCGTTGCCGGTTAAATACCATGTAACCGCATTCCCTTGCGGTTGTCCGGCTCCGGCCTCAGAGTTTATCCATCAGATAACGATGCGCTTTAGAGGCGGCGCTAGCGGCTTTGAAAATATAGCGTTTATCGTTTTTCAGCGCTTCCAGCCAGGAAGCAATGTAGCTTTCATGTTGTACCTCTCCATCAATCCCCAAATCTGCCATCAGAAAGGCACTTCCCAGCTCCGCCACTAATTCCTCCTCCGCATAATCCGCACTGCCAAATTTCCCTTTCATTTCACGGTTCAGACGTTTTTTGCCACCACTCCAGTGAACCAGCTCATGCAGACCTGTAGCGTAGAAATTAGCCGCATCTGAAAACAGATGGCGCTCCGGTAACCAGACTTCATCCGTTGAAGGGCTGAAAAAGGCATTTTGTCCTTTCTCGATAATGTTTGCGCCGCTCTTCCTGAACAGGTTTTCAGCCTGCGGCAACGGGTCAAAGGTTGCTTCCGGGCTGACCGTTTCCGTTGTCAGGGGCAAACCGTCGATTTGCTGAACGTTAAACACGGTGAAGGTTTTCAGCATCGGGATTTGTTCAACTTCTCCTGCGTCGTTTTCCTTCTCCAGCGTGGTGTAGAAAATAGCTGTTGTGCCATGCTCACCCTTGCGAACCTGTCCACCTGCTGCCTGTGCCTGTTTATAAGTCATCTAGCGGGAATCGCTGAAACCTTGTTTAGATGCGCTGCACCATAACAGCATGATATTCATACCGCTATAGACTGCTCCGGTTGCGTAATTAAATGGCAATCCAGACATGCCAGATACACGCTGCCACGGGCAGGACCAGGGTTTAACACCGGCTTCCAGCGCTGCAATGATGTTGTCGGTGACGGTCTGATAAATGTCCTTTCTGGTTTTAGACAATTTCGTTTTTGAGGAGCCTGACGGGTCCAGCGGGGATACGCTGGTCGCCGCTGCGGTGTTAGGGGCGCTTGTCCGGGTGGTATGCAGGGAAATCGTCATTGTTTTTTCTCCGTCAGTGTGTGATTTTCGTCTTCGTATCGCCTGACGGTTCGCTTTCCCGGCATCGTTCTGTCCTGCAAGGGCGTAGCATGCGTGCCATTTACCCTTGCAGGACGGGTTGTGTTGGGAAACGATTAACCGGAAGCAGATATGGAGAACGGAAAGCACACGGGAGGAAAAACTGCCCCTGCATAGCCGGGCATAGCGCCCCTTACTCCGCAGTGGTGAAAAGCAGACTGGTGGTGTTGAGTCGGAGACTGGCACTGACAGGAACTTCATGTAGGTGTTAGCATGTTTTCCTGCCGGACGAGACGATCCTGCTAACCTGGGGTGGTTTGTACTTAAATTGTCTCGTTCCGGCATCAATCACTACCGGGTTCGGGCTGTCTCCTTATTGAACGCCGCGTACAGCTTATCCACCACCACCCGGATCCGGGGTGAGAGATTTCTTGACACAGGCCACAGCGCCGTAACCGGGGCCTCATTCTCGGGAGTCTTAACAGGTATAATCCTCAGTTGCCCTTTAGCGATTTCGTCTCCGGCCAGCCATGTTGACAGGAAGGCAATCCCCATCCCTCCGACAGCCGCGTCCCGCAAAGCTTCCCCGTGGCTGACAATGTGACGGACAGTGGGTTCAAGCAGGACCATGCGGCCATTTTCATCCAGCACTTTCCAGGGTAAGACTCTGCCATCCCTTGAAAAGCCCAGGCAGACATGTGAAAGCAGTTCTTCTGCACTGCCAGGCAGGCCGTGACGATGAACGTATGCAGGAGAAGCGCATATGGCCGAACACTGAGTGGCGATTTTTCGCCCGGCAAGACTGGCTGAGTTTCCTGTGTCACCAAGTCGCACAGCAAGATCGATATTTTCCTCAATAAGGTCCACCCGGCGATCGGTGAACGTGATATCCAGTTTAAGTTCCGGGTATTCAGAACACAGCGTAGCAAGGACAGGCATGACACAAATCCGGCCATATGAGACGGGAAGACTGATGCGCAGCGTACCTGACACCAACTTTTTGCGGGACGCCAGAAGAGATTCTGTTTCATCAAGCTCATCCATAACCCTGAGGCAGCTCCGGTAATACAGATCGCCCTCTTCGGTCAGGCTGATACTGCGGGTGGTTCGGTTCAGAAGTTTAACACCGAGCCGTTGTTCAAGGCGGGCGACATGTTTACCGGTCGCCGATTTTGATACGCCCATCCGGACAGCGGCAGCGGTGAAACTGCCAGTCTCCACCGTATGCACAAAAGCGGCCATGCTGAGTAACTGAGAATGCAGGATGAATGTCATCACATTGTCTCCATATGGGAGGAAATATTACCCCTTTATATCGCGATACACGCCGTATTGTTGCCAATAAGATGATTTTTCCAACTTACAGGAGAAATCACTATGGCTCACATGATGAAACGCTGGCAGTTGTCGTCCTTCGGCATCGAAAACCTCCACCTGGCAGATGTGCCTTTGCCGGAGCCAGGACATAACGAGTTGCTGGTTAAAGTCTCTGCGGTCTCCCTTAACTACCGGGATAAACTGGTGCTGGAGGGAAAACTGTTGCCTGACCTGCCGGAAATGCCTTTCACGCCCGTTTCAGATATGGCGGGGGTTGTTGTTGCAGCAGGACCCGGCGTGGCCCGTTTCCGTACAGGAGACCGTGTCACAGGAAATTTCTGGACGCAGTGGCTGGATGGCGATGCGCCAGAAGACATGGTCCATCACGGCCGCTCACTGGGCGGTCCGCTACCCGGAATGCTGGCTGAATATGTCATACTCCACGAAGATGTGGCTGTCGCCTCTCCTGACTCACTGAGTGACGAGGAGGTATCCACTCTGCCGGTTGCGGCCCTGACGGCCTGGTTCGCGCTGGTGGAAACAGGAAATCTCAGAAAGGGACAGCGGGTGCTGGTCCAGGGAACCGGCGGCGTAGCGCTGGCAGGGCTCCAGCTGGCGCGGGCTCTGGGCGCGGAAGTGACCGTTCTCTCCCGGAGTGAAGAAAAGCTACAGCGTGCAAAGGCGCTTGGGGCATCAGGTTTAATCAACACCAGTCTGACACCGGAATGGTCATTGCGGGCTGCTGAACTAACCGGGGGACGTGGATTTGACCATATTCTGGAGCTTATCGGCGGGGATAATTTGCGCCAGTCTGCGGATGCCCTTGCGCCGGGAGGCAGGATTGATCAGATTGGTTTCCTTAAAGGCAGTGATATGGTTGTTCCTGCCGTCCCCCTGATGCTGAAAAGAGCGGTTATTCAGGGGATTACCGTGGGTCACCGACGGGCTCTTGAGGATTTATGTCTGGCTGTTGACCGTTATCAGATAAAACCGGTGATTGATAAAATATACGATTTCTCTGACGCGCAGGCAGCCTTCACACATCTGGATAGAGGACCATTCGGGAAAATCGCCATTCGAATCGGTTAAGCATTTGGGGCGTAAATAGAAAAGTTTTACTATCTCGTATGACATGCAGGGGACATTGTCCCCCTCATTTTCTTATGCTCTTTTTACCCGTTCGCTTTCAAGGAGAGACATACTGATGACCCCTTACATTACTCTGTCTTCAATTATCGCCGCTGCCGAAAGGATAAAAAAATCGGTCATTCGGACCCCCACGGTCTTGTCTCCAGGATTGTCGGATATGCTGGGAAGGAAGGTGTTTCTCAAACTGGAGAATTTGCAGACTGGCGGCTCTTTTAAAGCCAGGGGCGTGCTGAACCTGCTTTCCTCTTTTTCCGGTAATCTGAAAGATTACCGTTTCGCTGCCGTCAGTGGCGGTAACTTTGGTATCGCAATGGCAGAAGCCGCCAAAGCGCTGGAAATAAACGTGACCGTGATTATGCCAAAAAACGCCCCGGCCTCATCCATTGAAAAGATACGCAACTCCGGTGGTAATCCCCCCGAAAAACCGGTGTGTTTATAAGTAGAATTTTCTCGTAATCTGAACCGGGGAGATTTCTATGAAAAAATCACGTTTTACCGCCAGTCAAATCATGGCCATCCTGAAGCAAGCCGAGGCCGGAACGCCGGTGGCTGAATTGTGCCGCGAGCATGGCATGAGCAATGCCAGTTTCTACAAGTGGCGCTCCCGCTTTGGCGGGATGGATGCCTCCATGATGGCTCGTCTGAAAGAGCTGGAAGACGAAAACCGCCGCCTGAAAAAGATGTATGCCGAAGAACGGCTCAAAGCCGAAATTATTCAGGAGGCCATGGCAAAAAAGTGGTGAAGCCATCGCACCGAAAGCAGATGGCACAGGATGCGGTCAGAAACCGAAGCGTCAGCATACGTTTTGCCTGCCAGTTGTTTGCAGTCAGCGAAAGTTGCTATCGTTATCAGCCTCAACTGAATGAAGAAAACACTGTTATTGCTGACTGGCTGCTTCGCATCACCGACAGTCAGCGTAACTGGGGATTTGGCCTGTGTTATTTATACCTGCGCAACGTAAAAGGCTTCCGGTTCAATCATAAGAGGGTGTACCGAATTTACTGCGAGTTGTCGCTGAACATGCGAATCAAGCCGAAAAAACGACTGAAAAGGGATAAACCCGAACCTCTGGCGGTGCCTGAAAGCTGCAATGAATGCTGGTCGATGGACTTCATGCACGATCAGCTGTCGGATGGTCGTTCCGTTCGTCTGCTGAATGTCATTGATGACTTCAATCGTGAAGCACTGGCTATTGAGGTGGATTTTTCTCTGCCCGCAAACCGGGTGGTGAGGACTCTCGACCAACTGGTTGAATGTAAAGGTAAACCATCAGCAATACGCTGCGATAACGGGCCAGAATATACCGGCAAGATACTGATGTTGTGGGCAGCTCAGCAAAATATAACGCTGCGTTTTATTCAGCCGGGTAAACCTCAGCAGAACGCTTATATTGAGCGATATAACCGGACAGTGCGTTATGGCTGGGGCGGCACCTGTTTTCCTCGCTGGAGGAATTGCAGGAGTATGCCACGCGGTGGCAATGGTTTTATAATCACGAACGTCCGAATATGGCACTGAATGGCTTCACGCCGATGCAACATATTCAGCGAATGTCCTGATTCTACTTATCACCTCCGTTAAAAATGGGGGATTACCGCTTACAGCAATGTTGTAGTGGGTATCACAAAATATTCCCAGGAACCGCCTGGCTCCCGGGCAGCAAAATTACAGCGCCACACGCATCACATCATCCGGTGCGGTGGCTTCCTGCTTGCGGGTCGAGGCCTGCTTCACGCTGATATACAACGTCTGACCGTCTGGCGACAGCGCCAGGCTGTTAGGATGGGTGGGAGCCTTAATGGTTCTCAGCACCTTGTAGGTTTTGGCATCGATAACGCTGACTTCGCCCGCATCACGGTGAGTTACGTAGACTTCATCACGCTGCGCATTGAACAGCACGGCCAGCGATTCCGGCACGTCGATCTTCTGCACCACCGATCCTTTTTGGGTATCCACCACCAGCAACTGTGCTTTTTTCGAATCAGTGATAAAGGCACGATGGGTGGCCGGATCCAGCGCGATATTCAGGAAGAAATGCTGCTGATCTTCAGCCAGTTTGATCCGCGAAAGCACCTTGTTGCTGCTGGTATCAATGGTAATAAATTCATTGTCGCCATTGGTGATATACAGGCGTTTTGCCGCCGCATCCAGCGCCAGACCGGTCGTGTATTTCCCCATGCCGTCAAAAGTGTGGCGCAGCGTCAGGTTTGCCCCATCCACCGCCCAGACCTTGCTCTCTTTGCCCACTCCGGCAACGTACAGCGTGTCGGTGCCTTCATCCATCACCAGCTCGCGCGGAGCCAGCGGACGGGAGTCTTCGGTACGTGGGCTGTTGTCCAGAATCAGGCTGCCCTTCACGTCGCCTGTTTTAACATCAATTGCGGTCACTGCCGCATTCAGCGTGTTACCAACGTAAAGCACGTTAGTTTTATTGTTGATGGCGGTGCCAAACGGCTTGTACTGGTTATGGATGGCCTGTGTCACTGCCAGCGTTTGCGGATCAAGGCGATAAACAACGCCGCCTTTATCCAGCTTGCGGCTCTGCGATGTGGCCAGATACAGCGCATTTTCCGCCGGGCTGTAAGCCATCTCGTAAGCGCCCTTTGCCACGGGCTGACGCAGCGGTGCCGTTGAAGTTTCACTGTGTGCCGGCAGTACGCTGGCTAACAATGCCAGAGCCAGCAGTGAAACACGCCCTTTATGGCAGCTGAAATTCCTGGTCAAATTCATATTCTCTCCATGTAGCACTATTGTGGTGATGGCCCCCTGCCCATGGCAGACTGCCTGAACCTGTTGTTGATTTATCCCAGCAAAGCCGTACTCAGCCGGGCGGTGCAGCATCGTTTGTCGCGCCCGTCAAAGATGGCGATTTCCCAGACCTGCTGATTCCTGGCCAGGTGCAGCGGACGGCAGACACCTCTCACCGGGCCGCTGGTCACGGCTCGGTGGTGACTGGCGCTGATCTCCGTCCCGACCACGCACTGCCCTTCCGTGCTGGCGAGATAACCCGCCATCGACCCCAGCGTTTCAGCCAGCGCCGCCGAAGCCCCACCGTGCAGTAAACCAAAGGGCTGGCGGGTACGTTCATCCACCGGCATGGTTGCTTCCAGCTGATCCGGTCCCAGCTGAGTGAAGGTAATTCCCAGTTGGTCGATCATCGAACCCTCCGCCATACGGTTCAGCTCTTGCAGGGTTAACTGCCGTTTCCAGATCATGCTCATTCTCCGCTAAGCGCCCAGCGTCGAGCCGCCATCAATCACAATGTCCTGCAGGGTGATATGGCTGGCATGAGCGGAAGCGAGGAACAGTATGGTGTCGGAAATTTCCTGTGGGCGGGCGATTTTTCCCAGCGGAATGCCCAGCTTGTACTGCTCCGCAAAACCCCGGATACGCAGCTGTTCAGCATCGGGATGAGTCCAAAGACTGCGCTGCATATCCGTGTCGGTGGAACCAGGAGAAACCAGATTACAGCGCACGCCATATGGTGCCATTTCAAGACCGACAGTCAGGCTCAGGCTGCGTAGCGCAGCTTTTGAAGCGCCATATGCTGACATCCCCAGCCGCGGGCTGTGCGCAGCATCGGAGGCGACAGTCACAATCGCCCCCCTGCGTTGCTGGCGAAAGACCGGCATGGTTTGCTGGAACATATTGAATGCGCCGCCCGCGTTGATGTTGATCACCGCCTGCCAGTCAGCAACCTCCAGCTCGTCGGTGGCACCCATGCGCAGGATCCCGGCGCTGTTGATCAGAATATCCAGACGCGGGGTCTCTTTCAGCAACTGCTGGCAGACGGCTTTCACCTGCGCCGCATCTGCGATATCCAGCTCCTGAATGCGGAACGGGTAGTCAGACGAACCAAAGGTCAAATCCAGACCGATAACCTTCGCCCCGGCCTGATGGAAGGCCATCGCCGTGGTATAGCCAATGCCTTTTCCAGCCCCCGTGACCCAGACAACATTGCCCCCGAAGTCATGTTGTAGACTCATACCCTGCCCTCCCGGGAAAGCAGAGCCCACCACGCTGCCAGTGTCGGATCCTTCGCCAGCATTACAAAATCGATATCGCTGTACACTTTGCGCCAGCGAGCCGCCAGCGCCATCATCCGCACCGAGTCCAGCCCGTAGTCAATCAGGTTCTCGTCGTCTTCAGGCGTTTCATCCTCGTCCAGCAGTGGCTGAATTAATGTCCTCAGCTGCGCTTTGCTCAGCGGCACCGGGATTAGCTCTTCGGTGGTCACCACTTTCCCGGCACGACCGGCGGTATATTTCAGCGCCATCAGATGCTCTTCACGGCTGAAATCTGCCAGGCCATCCGCCACCATAAAGGGCTGGATATCGCGCATAAAGGCATCGATGGCGGTGGTCAGACAGCCGATATGGGCATAGACACCGCAAATAATCAGCTGGTCGCGACCGGTCTCTTTCAGATGCTGCTCCAGCGGCGAACGGTGGAAGGCGCTGTAACGCCATTTCACCAGCACTTCATCCTGCGGCTGCGGTGCCAGCCCGTCGACAATCTTCTGCTGCTCCGGATGTTTGTTCAGGCCCGGCCCCCACATGTCATTCAGCAGCGCACGGTCTTCATCACTCTGCTGGTTCGGCTGGGCGGTGTAATAAACAGGGATCCCGTTGTGGTGGCAATAGTCACGCAGCGCAGCGATATTGCGGATCACCTGTGCGATCATCGGGCAGTTCTCACCCCAAAAATTGATAAAGTAGTTCTGCATATCGTGGATCAGCAGCGCGCCACGCGCAGGCTCAAACGTCCAGCTGACTTTGTTTTCCGGCAGCTCGCTGCCCGCTGGCAGGGCATAACCTTTCAGGGAGGGGATAGACATACTTTCTCCAATAATCAATTTGTTAACTGGCGTGCTGCAAGCCGTTCGCGCAGCTGTTTTTTATCCACTTTGCCGACCGGAGTCAGCGGCAGGCTGTCGACAGTTTCAATGCGATCCGGCAGTTTGAACTCCGCCACGCCCAACTCCCGCAGATAACGGCGGATTTCCACCGCACGAACCGGGCGAAGGCCAACGATAAAGGCGCAGCTTTTTTCGCCGAGAAGACTGTCGTCCATTGAAACCAGCGCCACGTGCAGCACCGCTTCGTGGCGCAGCAGCAGGTTTTCAATCTCTTCCGCCGCAATCTTCTCGCCCCCACGGTTAATCTGATCTTTCTCCCTGCCCTGCACGCAGATATAGCCCTCTTCGGTCATGGAAATCAGATCGCCCGAACAGTAGAAGCCATTGGCATCAAAGGATTTTGCGTTGTGCTCCGGGCTGCGGTAATAGCCACGGAAGGTATAAGGGCCGCGGGTCATCAACCGTCCCGTTTCCCCGGCAGGCAGAGGATTACCGTGTTCGTCAGCCACCCACACTTCATCGTCCGGGCTCATCGGTTTCCCCTGGGTGTTGAAGATATGCCAGTCGTCATCGTCCGGCAGGGTGTAATTGACCAGCCCTTCCGCCATGCCGAAGACCTGCTGCAGCTGGCAACCAATCTCCGCCGGAATGCGTGCGGCCAGCGCTTCACTCAGCCGTGCGCCGCCGACCTGCAGCAGCCGCAACGAGGCCAGTGCGGCATTACCGCCCCACTCCTGCACGGCCTGCAGCCATAAACTGACCGCAGGAGGAACCAGTGCGGTCACCGTGATTTGATGTTTTTTAATCAGTGGGAAACAGCTGCTGGCACTGGGGTCGCCAGCCAGTACCACACAGCCACCACCGTAAAAAGCACCGAAAGAACCCGGCGAACTGAGCGGATAGTTATGCGCAGCAGGCAGTGCACAGAGGAAGCGGGTCCGTTCGTCAAAACCACACACTTCAACACTGCGACGGATGCTGTAGTAATAATCATTGTGGGTCCGGGGGATCAGCTTCGGCGTGCCGGTGCTGCCGCCCGAAAGCTGGAAGAAGGCCACCTCATCTGCCGCTGAAGGGGCAGCCACAAAGCCTTCGGCGTCGCAGGCAATCAGCGCAGCCAGTGATTCATCGTCTTCACGGGCGTTATGCAGGATCACCTCACGCAGCGAAGGATAACGCTGGCGCAGCTGTTGCAGATAGTCATCGCTGGCAAAAAGCCCATGCTCCCGGTCTGCAATCAGCAGCACTGGTTCGATCTGGCTGGCATAAGCATCCAGCTCCTGGCGCTGATGACTGAACAATGCATTGACCGGTGCGACGCCGATTTTCAGCAGCGCAAACAGCACGGTATAGAATTCTGCCACGTTGCCCAGCTGCACCAACGCGGTATCGCCACAGCGCAGACCGCGACGCTGTAAAGCGGCGGCCAGCTGACAGGCTGATGTCTCAAGCTGCTGATAACTGAACTGACGGTCGCCATCGATCAGCGCAATCTGCTGGCTTGAGGCATGACGGCTGAGGATGTCCGTGAGCGGAAGGTCCAGCCAGTAACCCTTTTCGCGATAGCGGGCGGCCAGATCGTCCGGCCAGCGGGAGTAAGAAATTGTCATCGGTGATCGCCTTATTGCAGACCTAAAACGTTCAGCATGGTGCTGAGCTTGACGCCGGTTTCATGCCATTCCGCTTCAGGTAACGAAGCCGGAACGATCCCCGCACCGGCAAACAGCCTGATACGGTTACCGGCCAGTGTGCCGCAGCGGATGGTCACCACCCACTCGCCGTTCCCCTGGTCATCGCACCAGCCGACGATGCCGCCAAACATCTCCCGGTCAAACGGCTCCAGCTTTTCAATCCACTGCTGCGCCAGTTCGTGCGGGTAACCACTCAGCGCAGGCGTGGGGTGCAGCAGGCAGGCCAGCGACAGGGCATTTTCCGTCGGGCAACTGACTTCACCTTCAATGGGGCTCGCCAGATGCCAGAGTGTCGAAGTGGTGATTAACTCCGGTTTTTCCGGCACGACAAGGTAAGAGCTGCGCGCCTGCAGCACTTCCTGCATCGCCTGTGTGACCAGCCGATGTTCGTAGCGATCTTTCTGTGAATACATCAATCGTTCACCGATGGCCTGGTCGGCTTGATCACTGCTGCGGTCACGCCGTGCCGAACCCGCCAGCGGCAGAGAAGAGAAGCGGCTGCCGGTCTTGCGCAGCAGCAGTTCCGGGCTGGCTCCCAGCAGCGAGCTGCCATCAGGCAGAGGCACATGAAAGTGATAGCTGGTCGGATTAAGGGCAATCAGCCTGTCCATCACGGCGTCCGGCGTCACGGGTTCAGCCGTGGTGATATCAATCAGCCGGGAGAGCACCACTTTGTCCAGTTCAGGCTGCGAAGTAGCTTCAGCCGCCCGGGCAACCATCTCCATAAATACATTTTTACCGGGGATCGCATGGCGGCTGGTGATCGCTGGCATCGCTACATCGGTAGCCTGTTCCGCCAGCGGCTGGCGCGAGAAGTAGTCACAGCGCTGAGGAATAAACAAGGCTGAAGGCTGACGCGAGTCGAACGGAACAGCCCCGACCAGTACCGGCTTGTCGATGCCGCTTTCTCTGGCCGCGCTGAAAGCGCTGCGAACTTTCTGCTGAAAGTCCCCCTCCAGGTCATCGCCCTGCCAGGCCGGTGCATCCAACGAAGCAAAGCGCCCCTGAGTGACCAGGCTTTTCCACGGCGAGGCAAAGTAAAAGTTGTCGCCGGAGAGAGAAATCGATGAACGTATTGCTTCATCCGTGCAGAGTGTTTCCATAATGGCCTCCCGCCATAAAGGTAAAGAGTTTAATAATGATAATCATTTGCATTATCACCACTAACTTCAGCGAAAAGCAACATGATGTTTATTTTCCGGGAATAACTTCCGTCACTGCATCAGGTGACGGCTGGCGGTAACGCCGAACGGAACCCAGCAGAGCCAGCAGAGCAAGGCCGATCGCGGCCAGCCCCGCACCACCAAAGCTGGCAGCCGCCACCGGAGTCATCACTGCGGTCATCGCGCCCAGCAGCAGCGCGCCCAGAGAATCTCCCATCACGTTCTGAGCTGTCCACAGACCGTTAACCCGGCCCAGCATCGCGTCCGGTGTCTGGCTCTGGATTAGGGTGTATTGCAGCAAAGCACTCAGGGCGCTGAGGTAGCCAAACAGCACCAGGCAGGCGGCACCGGGCAGCCAGGAGGGCATCAGGCTGAACACACCGAGCGCCACCAGTGAAGCAATCGCCGTTAACAGCAGCACCATGCCGGGCCGGGGATGCTGTGCGAGGTTGCCACTGGTCAGCGCGCCTGCAGCGGCCCCCAACGGCACGGCGGCATACAGCAAACCGATTTGTCCGGCACTCATTTCCCAGCGGATCGCCAGTGCCGGGTACAGCACGCGAACCGCCGAAGCCATGGTGAGAAGTGCACCAGTCAGCGCAATGCCACCCAGCAGCGGATGGCTGACCAGATAACGCAGCCCCCCAACCAGCGCCGCCAGTGGCCGCGCATGGTGGTCAGGTGGCGCTGCCAGCCGGGGCAAACGGAGCAGCGGTAATAAGGTGATGAATGTCCCGATTGCGGCCAGACTGTAGTTCCAGAACACGCCGCCGGAAGCCAGCAGCAGCCCGCCCAGCATCGGCGAGATCACCGATCCCAACCGGACCGTCAGCATGGTGATCGCTCCCGCCTGCATCAGATTATCTCTACCCACCAGCGCCGGTGTGGCTGCCAGCAGTGCCGTCACCCCTATCGCCCCGAAGAAGCCGTCCCACAGCCCGAGAAGGTAAATTGCCACCAGAGAGGGAGAAGGCAACGAAGCATTGATGCACAATCCGATAAAACCCAGCCCGCAAGTGGCACGGGCAAACAGGATCAGCCTGCGGCGCTCATAGCGGTCAGCCAGTACGCCCCCCATCATCAGGCCGCTGAACATCGCCAGCCCTGTCAGGGTCACGCCCAGACTGACCTGCAGGGAGGAACCGGTCAGCTGCTGAATCTGTACCGGGATGGCCACAGCCAGCAGGCCAAGCGCCAGAATAGAGATAAAACGGGCGATAAATACCGCCCGGAATGCCGGGTGCGTCTTCAGCAAACTGAGACTGAGAAAGAAGGATTGTTTTTTCATTTTCCAGCCTGATTAAGCAGAGTGTTAAGACGTGGTCCGATAAGTTCAAAAGCCTCTGCAGAGATGATATCCACATGCGCGCAGTCCACCGGCAGCGTATTCAGTCGCCCGATCCACTCCGCCCAGGCAAGATGGGCATCCTGCTCCGGCTTCAGCGTACGTTCTGCCACAAACAGCGTTGCCTCACCGTTAAAACGACGGCTTTTAGCCGTTGCCAGCAGCCTGACGGCATCGGCATAGTTACCTTCTATTGCCGTGAACAGTTCGCCACTGCGATCCGCTTCCAGCGACTGACGCAGCTCCTGCTGTGCGACAATAAAGGCTTCCCGTTCGCGGTTGATCTCCTGCAGCACTTCTTCGTCCAGCGCCTGCACACCCTGCTGCGACCAGTTTTGCGTTTCCGGCGGCCACGTATCCAGCAGGCCGAGGAAAGCCACCTCTTCTCCGGCTGCCTCCAGCCGGGCCGCAATAGCATGGGCCAGCGTGCCACCAAGCGAGTAGCCCAACAGGAAGTAAGGTCCGTCAGGTTGCTGCTGCCGCAGGGTTAGCAGATGGCGATCGCACATCTCATCCAGGCTGGCGGCCTGCTGCATCGGTCCCGACGGACGTGGCGACTGAATGCCGATCAGCGACCAGCACGCATCGAGATAACGCTGCAGGATGCTGAACTGCCAGGCAAAGCCCGAGGCAGGATGAAAACAAAACAGCGTTGGCCCGCTGCTGCGACGAAGTGGTAAAACGGTGTCCATCCCGGCGCGAGCAGCTTCATCTTCACTTTGTCCCTGCGATAGCTGTTCCGCGAGGGCGAGCACGGTGGACGCTACCATCACCTGACCGACGCTGACCGGCCGGTTCAGACGATGTCGCAAATCTACCGCCAGGCGCATCGCCAGCAGCGAATGTCCGCCAAGGGCGAAGAAATCATCGTTGACCGAGTTGATTTCACAGCCCAGCAAGCGGGCGAAGGCGTCGGCAATGATCGCTTCCAGCCCAGGCTGAGGTTGCCGTCCTGCCTTGCCGGAAGCCAGCTCTGGCAGCGGCAATGCTTTGCGATCCAGCTTGCCGTTGGCGCTCAGAGGGAACGCAGCAATCTGCATCAGCGTAACCGGGACCATATGTGCGGGCAGTTTCTCGCTTAACTCATTGCGCAGGCGAAGCGTATCCAGTGGCTGACCGGAAGCGGAAACAACGTAACTGACCAATTGGCGCTGATCCCCTCCCCCGGAACTTTTTTTGCCCAGCACGCATGCCGTGGTCACCGCCTGCGCCACGCCTTCCAGCGTCAGTAGTGCCTGATCGATTTCGCCCAGTTCAATACGCTGGCCACGGATCTTCAGTTGATCGTCGCTGCGCCCTAAATATTCCACTGCACCCTCTTCGAGCCAGCGGGCCACGTCACCGGTGCGGTACATGCGCTCACCGGAATTCTGGGGGTCGGCAATAAAACGGCTGGCGGTGAGATCGGCACGTGCCAGATAGCCCTGAGCCAGCTGGATGCCGCTCAGATAGAGGTCACCCGCAATGCCCGGCGGGACCGGCTGCATATTGCCATCCAGAATGCGCAGGCAGGTGTTCCAGACCGGCCAGCCAATCGGCACGCTGGTCCCGGTGACTTTTTGCAGGGATTCGCCATAAGCCGGATACCAGCTGACATCCACAGCCGCTTCTGTCGGACCGTATAAATTGTGCAGCGGCACGGCGGTTTTGTTCTGCCACACATGACAAAGATCGGTCGGCAGAGCCTCACCGCTGCAGTACACGCGCTTCAGCGAAGCACAGTGTGCAATCGCCTGCTCATCATTCAGCGCGGCGACAAAAGCGGCCAACATCGATGGAACGAAGTGGGTAGTGGTTACCCCATAGCGGCTGAATAACAGTTGCAGAGCCTGCGGATCGCGATGCGCCTCTGGCGGAGCCATCACCAGCTGCGCACCAACGATCAGCGGCCAGAAAAATTCCCAGACCGACACGTCAAAACTGCACGGTGTTTTTTGCAGTACCACGTCATCCGCTGTCAGCTGATAGTGTTCCTGCATCCACATCAGCCGGTTCACGATAGCCCGCTGCCCGACCATCACGCCTTTCGGCCTGCCGGTTGAGCCGGAGGTATAGATTACATAAGCAGTGTGATCGGCACTTCCGGCAGTTGGAGAGACATCTGCATCGCTGATCATTGCCCCAGCGGAAGGGATATTCGTTCCGTCAGGCACCGGCGCATCATAGCAGAAGCTTTTCAGACCTTTGACCTTCGCGAAACGACTTAGCTGCGGTTCGCTGGTCATCAGCAGCCGGGGACGGGCATCCTCGAGCATCATGGTCAGCCGTTCGTCGGGATAGCCTGTATCCAACGGCAGCCAGGCAGCCCCCAGTTCGACAATCGCCTGCAGTGACAGCGACAGGAAAACCGATCGTGGCAACGCCACCGCCACCACATCGCCAGCTTTTACGCCCTGCGCGGCCAGCACTGCCGCCAGCGCCAGAACCTGCTGTCGCATTTGCCGGTAGCTGAGCTGGTAATGCTCATCGGCCAGAGCGGCTGCTTCAGGTGTTTTCTCTGCCTGACAGGCAATCAGGCTGCTGAGCGTGGCTTCCGGCAACGCAATCGCCGTATCGTTAACCCTCTGCAGCAATTGCGTTTCATGAGGATGCAGCAATTGTGCCTGCGCGCAGCTCAGAGCGGGCTGCGCCGCAAACTGGCTCAGCAGCAGAGGCAAGCGGTCAAGGTGCTCCCTCAGCACTTCTGGCTGGTAGCGGCTGGCGTTGGCAAGGATCTCCAGCGAAGCATTGCTCTGCTCATCAATGTAAAGCGCGATTTCCAGATCCCGCACCGGGCCGGAAGCCAGCTGATGGGTGATCCCTTCAATACCGTCAAAATCCAGCCGGTAGTCAAACATCTTCAGGTTGATCACCGGACCAGACAGCGGCTCGCTGAGCTGCCCGATGTCACGCTGGATTTGTTCCGCATCGTAACGCTGATGACGGCGAACTTTTTTCAACCGCTGCGCCAGTTCTGCAGCGAGCTGCGGCAGCGTGGCTTGCGGAGCAATCTTCACGCCAACCGGCAGCACGTTCAGTACCGGTCCGGTAGCGCTTATTGCGGCCGATCCCAGGCGACGCATAAAGATAAATCCGGCGCTGTACTCATCACGCCCATACAGCCGCCCCAGCCACAGCGCAACCAGCGCCAGCGCCATATCGGCGGGGGTCAGATTATTATCAGCCACGCTGTCACTCAGCAATTGTCGAAAAGCCTGACGATCAAAACTCAGCGTCTGACGAATCAGCTGCGTGCTTGCGTCCTGCCTGCTAAGTGGCAGCGGTGACAGGCTGGCAGGCATCGGTAACTGGCGGGCTTTCTCCAGCCAGAAAGCAGCATCCCGCTGCCGGGTGGATGAGGAGTGATAGCGCTGATACTCTTCCACCACCTCGCTGAACGGGGTGAAAGGAGTCGGGCCGATCGGCTGCTGGCGGCACAGCGCGGTGTAGATTTCCGCAATGCGTCTTGTGATAGCAGTGAAACTGAAGCCATCCACCACCAGATGATGAAAACGCTGATACCAGAACCAGCGGGTATCAGACAGGCGAAAAACGCTGTGGTGATAGACCGGGTTGCCGCCGGAGATGCGTAGATCCTGTTCGAGATCCTGCTGCATCAGCGCCAGGGCCGACTGCTGGGGTTCCTGGTACTGTCGCAAATCCACAAATCGCGGCGGCGTGAAGCTGGCGGAGGTATCGATCCACTGAACCGGTACGCCCTCTTCTTCAGCAAAGCGCATGCGCAGCGTATCTGCCTCTTCCATTCCGGCCACCACGGCCTGGCTGAAGTGCGCTTCATCCAGCTTGCCGTTCAGCTCTACATAGTGAGCTACGCTCCATGCATTCATCACCGGCGAAAGCTGTTCCGCCATCCAGATCCCCGGCTGAGCCGCCACCAGCGGCATCACGTTCTCTGGCTTCAGCGACGCGCTCATGGCTGTCTCTCCGGGCAGGAAGCGGCAAATGAAGCCGGCACCAGCTGCAGCCAGTTGTTATCCAGCCAGGCATAACACTGCTGCTGATTTTGCGGACCAGAAATGATTTGCCATCCTGCAGGCAGCGCGCAATGTTCCGGCCACAGGCTGTATTGCTGCTGCGGATTTCGCAGGATCAGGAACAGCCCCTGAGGGCGATCGAAAGGATTACTGTAGTCCATGCCAGGCTCCATTTATGGCCGAACGGTCTGCCACAGCGCGGCCAGCCCGTCAGTCAGGCCGCCACGCCAGCAAAGCGCATCATGTCCGCCTTCAAACTGGCGGTAGATAAGAGAAGGATGTGATTTTTGCAGCAGGGGAAGCAGCCGCTGGTTAGCCTGCAGGATCAGCGGTTCCCTGACGCCTGCCTCCATAAAAATACGTAATTCGCTGCCCTCTCCCACCCCCTGGCTGACCTGCTCAGCCAGCAGGCCGGACTGTTCCTGCCCCTGGCGATGGGGCCACCAGAAGGAGCCTGACTGGCTGAGCACGCAGCCAAAACGCTGCGGCCAGTGCAGGGCGGCATACAGCGCGGAAAGCCCTCCGAAACTTTGTCCCGCAACCACCGTAGTGGCGGGATCGTCACGCCAAACGTTATCGCGGCTCAACAGCGGCAAAAGCTCATCCTGCACCGCCATCCAGAAATCCGGGTTGCAGGTCAGTTCACGGCTGCGGCTATCGGTATTGATGGCATCAATGAGCAGGTAAACAGCCGGTGGCAGATGGCCGTTATCCGTTTCCGTCTGCAAGGCGGACCATACTGGCTGCTGCTCTGCCCAGAAGCGTCCGTCCAGCAGGATCGCCAGTGGCCGTTTTTCTGGCTGTTCCTCACCGGTAGTGAAGACCCAGACCTGCCGCTGATTGCCGAGACGCTGACTCCGCCATTGCAGGCTTGTCGCTGGAGTAAAGCTGGCCGCCGCTCCCGGTTGCCAGCCTGGCTGTAAAGGGGCATCCGGCAGATGCAGAGCGGAAACAGGATGTCCCCGACCTCCCTGCCAGCGGCCGTCTTTATTCAGAGGATCGGCAATGGCCTGACCAAGAAGTTTGCGCCAGCCTTCACGTAAAGCCTGACGGTCCGGCGGAGTTTGCAACGCAGCAGCGGAGAAATCATCTTCACGGCAGGAAGGAATAAAACAATAACTGCCCCGCCAGCTGGCACTGAGCTGCACCTGCCATCGCCAGATATCGCCGCCATCGAGTCTTTGCAGGCTTTGCGGCATCATTTGCTGATGGTGATCGGTCACGCCGGTGATGTAGATCCACACGCGGCGGACCGGAGAAGTCTGTGCTGTACCGGCGGGATCCTGCCAGTAGAACGTCACGGTGCAGGTATCCCCATCCCGGTGAATTTCAGGCAGCCCGCCTGAAGCCTTCTGCTGCCACTCCCCGAGTGTGATGCGATCGCCGCCGCCAGTCATACCATTAACCTTATGTTCTTTATGATGAAACATCCCATGTGACAACATGATAATAGTATTGATAATAATTTGCATTTGCAACACTGAGCAGCATATTTGCCAGGAAACAGGAGCGGTGAAGCAGGAAACAGAGAGCGGTGACATTTGTCGCTGTGAGCGAAACCAGCGCGGAAAAATTTGTTACGGGAATAAGATTAAGCGTGATGGATACCGGGTCAGACTTGTAGCCTGCCCGGTCTGGTCTGCGGTTTATGCTTTGCTGGTGTTGATTTCTTCGATCTCAGGTTCGTTATGCAGGCGCTGGCGACGACGCAGTCCGGGGAAGAGTTTCATCCACAGCGCGACCACGATTAGTGTACCAATCCCACCGACTGCGGCAGCCGGAACGGCCCCCAACCACGCGGCCAGCATGCCCGATTCAAACTCACCGAGCTGGTTTGAGGTGTTAATGAAGATTGAGTTTACCGCGCTGACGCGCCCGCGCATTTCATCCGGCGTATCCAGTTGCACCAGCGAACCACGGATCACCATGCTGATCATATCGCAGCCTTCCAGTGCGAACAGTGCCAGCATTGACAACCATAACTCTTTTGAAAACGCAAAAACCAGCGTGGCCACACCAAAACCCGCCACGGCGGCAAACATTGTCATCCCGACGTGACGCTCGAGCGTGCGGCGGCTGAGCCAGAAGCCCACCAGCAACCCACCAACAGCCGGTGCGCCGCGCAATAAGCCCAGCCCCCAGGGACCGGTATGCAGTACATCTTTGGCGAAGATTGGCAGCAGCGCGGTGGCTCCCCCCAGCAGTACGGCAAAGAGATCCAGCGAAATTACCCCGAGGACATCTGGCCGGTTACGGATGAACTTAACGCCGGCAAACACACTGGCAAAAGTAGCGGGTACTCGTGGAGGCGGCGCATGATCATAGCGCAGAAGGCTGACCATGGTAATGGAGACCAGATAGAGAATACCGGTGGTGGCGTACACTACCCCCGGACCGGCAACATATAAAAAGCCGCCCAGTGCCGGACCCACTATTGCTGCGGTCTGCATCGCAGTGGTACTGGCTGCAGTGGCGCGAGCCAGCATCGCCGGAGGCACCAGCGCAGGCAGCATCGATTGTAGCGAGGGCGCTTCCAGCGTACGGGCAACAGAGATAATAAAAATCAGGCTGAGGATAATCAGCTCGTCGGTTCGCTGCATTAAGGTTAGCGCGGCCAGCACGACGATGGCCAGCCACTCCGTGATTTGTCCCCACAGCACCACCCGCCGACGGTCAAACTGGTCGGCAACGTGTCCGGCAGGGAGCGCCAGCAGCACGGCGGGTAAGAACTGGACCAGGCCAATCAGGCCCAGATCCAGCGCGCGACCAGTCAGAGAATAGATTTGCCACCCAACCGCGATGGACAACATCTGGAAACCAAAGCTGGAGCTGGTACGCGCCAGCCAGAAAGCCACAAATGAACGATACTGAAACAGCGATCCCGCCCCGGCGGAAGAGGATGAATGCATAGCAATTCCTGAGTAAGAGTTATTTTTATCGTTATCCGGCCTGAGAGGTAACCTTCAGGGCGATGCGGCCGGTTTAGTATATTTCCACAGCCAGCGCCCGCTGACCATCCTGCGATAGAAGAAAACGCCACGCACTATCCAGTCAAGGAACATGCCGAGCCAGATCCCCACCACGCCAAAGCCCAGTAGCACACCCAGAGTGTACCCGGCAATGATGCGGCAGCCCCACATACCCAGCAGCGAGATCCACATGGTGAATCTCGCATCCCGTGCTCCTTTAAGTCCTGCGGGTAGCACCCATGAAGCCGCCCAGAACGGCATAAAGGCAGCATTGAGCCATACCAGGATCTTCACAACGTGGATCACATCATCTTCGCTGGTGTAAAACGCGGCCAGTGGCCCGGCGAAAGGCACCGTCAGCGCGGCCAGGATACACAGGCCAATGGTCGACAACCAGAAAATATGCCGCAGCTGCCGTTCCGGCTGCCTGAGCTGCCCCTTGCCCAGCCGGGTGCCGACGATGATGGTGGAGGCGGAACCCAGCGCGTTGCCAGGCAGGTTAATCATCGAAACAATGGAGAAGGCAATAAAGTTACCGGCAATCACGTCGGTTCCCATTCCGGCAACGAAGATTTGCGTCAGCAATTTACCGCCATTAAACAGCACCGATTCGATACTGGCAGGCACGCCAATCCCCAGCACTTCCATCAGGATGCCTGTGTTCAGGCGGGAAAAGTAGCTGCGCAGGCTGATTTTCAGCTGCGGGTTAAACCCGATCATCAGGACGTAAATGACCGCGACAGCACCAACATATCGGGAAAGGGTCAAACCCAGCCCGGCACCGACAAACCCCATCCCTTTCCAGCCAAAGCAGCCGTAAATCAGCGCGGTACTGAAGACAATGTTGAGGATGTTCATCCCGCCGTTAATCAGCATGGGGATTTTCGTGTTGCCCGCGCCGCGTAATGCACCACAACCAATCAGCGCGATGGCCGCTGCCGGATAGCTCCAGGCGGTGATATTCAGATAGACCAGCGCCAGCTCTTTTACTTTAGGCTCGGCGTTACCGGCGATAACATCAATAATTTGCTGCCCAAAGAATTCGATGCCAATCGCCAGCAGAATAGCGAACAATGTCATCAGCACCAGCGACTGACGGGCAGCGGCCTGAGCCCGTTCGCGGTTCAGCTTACCGAGACTGAAGGCCACCACCACCGTGGTCCCCAAATCGATGGCTGCAAAAAAGGAGATCACCACCATGTTAAAGCTGTCGGCCAGCCCCACGCCCGCCATCGCCTCTTTGCCTAACCAGCTGACCAGAAAGGTGCTGAGCACCCCCATCAGCAGAACGCAGAGATTCTCGAAAAAAATGGGCACCGCCAGCGGAGTGATCTCCCGCCAGAATAAAACCTTGTAGGTACGTCGTTTGGAAGACCACGGTTGTATTGCCTGCTGCAGAGTAACCCTGAAGTTTTGCAAGATTGTTCCAGCCAGAAAGAGGGAGAGTTAAGAAGGCTTAACAGATGATGGTAAAAGGCTGACTAATATGCAAAGTCTTTTTCGGGATTTTCTTGTTACACTGCGCCGGTTACCCGTCAGGAGAAAATAATGAAAGCCCGTTCGGTCACTCTGGAAGACGTTGCCTCCGCCGCTGGCGTTTCGTATCAGACCGTTTCAAGGGTGCTGAACCACCCGGCCAGCGTGGCTGCGCGCACCCGGACAAAAGTCGAAGCGGTAATGGCTGAACTGAACTATGTGCCTAACCGCGTGGCTCAACAGCTGGCGGGCAAACGCTCCCGCACGCTCGGGCTGGCGACCAGCGATCTGGCGTTACTCGCTCCGGCGCAGATCGCCTCAGCCATTCAGCATCAGGCAAGCGTTCGGGATTACCGGCTGGTGATTGCCATGGCCGGGCCTGCCGGGGCGGAAGGTGCAGTGCATGAGTTGATGGCTCAGCGGGTGGATGCGTTGCTGATCAATCTGCCGCTGGACAGTGAGCAGGCGTCGGCGATTGCAGCTCTGGCGGGCAATCTCCCCTGCCTGTTCCTTGATGTGCCTGAGGAAGCGCCTGTCGCCTGCTGCCAGTTCAGCGTGGAAACCGGTGCCCGTCAGGGCGCAGAACATCTGCTGTCACTGGGGCATCGCGACATCGCCCTGCTCAACGGGCCTGCGCATTCAGTGGCGGCCAGAGCCCGCTACCAGGTCTGGCTGAGCGTTTTGCAGGAGCATCAGCTTCAGCCACACAGCGTACTGACCGGAGACTGGAGTGCGCAGTCAGGTTATCAGGCTATTATTTCTCTTGCCGGTCGCCCTCTGCCCGGTGCTTTACTGGTCGCCAACGACCAGATGGCGCTGGGCGCGCTACGGGCCCTGAATCAGGCGGGTCTGCGCATTCCCGGTGATATATCGGTGGTGGGTTATGACGATACGGCCGAAAGCGCCTGGTACCAGCCTCCTCTCACTACCGTCAGGCAGGATATGCAGCAGTTGGGAAAATGCAGCGTCGACTGGCTGGTAAACAGGCTGGAGGGAGAAGCCCCTTCTGAGCCGCTGTCGCCCTTCGCGACCCGGCTGGTGGTACGTGACACAACCGCGCCACCGGACAGCGACCGGGTTGGGATAAAAGACCTTGCCGGAGAGTTGCGACGACTGGCGCACCTGCTGGAAGGACAACAGAAATGACAAAGGGCGATCGATGATCGCCCTTTTTTATGCTTAACCGTCTGGTTTACTGAGGTTTTGGTTCGCCCATCGCCTTCAGTTTTTTCGACAGGTCACGACGCTCTTTCGACAGATCGGCATTTTTGATGATGTAGTCATCAACACGATCCTCGTAGTCACTGCGCATGCTGCCGATAATTTCCTGAATCGCTTCGATGCTCATGCCCGGCTTGATATATTCGCTCAGGTTATCCAGCAGCAGGACACGTTTCTGGTTATCACGAATCTTCTTCTCATTGTCGTGAATCTCGCGCTGCAGCTTGTTCTTGCGGCGGAACATCCGCACGAACTCCAGCACGTCCTGAAATGATTGCTTTGCATTTTCCATGGAGACACCTTTCATTTAGGCCTGTTCGCACAGGCGTCATTATCGTCGCTGTCAGCTTAGCGGCATGCCGCGGCCGATGGCAATGTAGAGTCGGACTGTCAGTATCTTACCGCGAAGCATCTTTGCCCGCAGTAAGTTGTTGCAAATCGCTTATTTACGCAGCACCAGCCGCATCAGATCGGACAGCCTCTCCAGCTGCCCGGCCAGTTCCAGATTCAGCCAGACGTAGCCATGGATCGGCGTCTCCACCAGCTCATCACTGTTCGATTCTTTGATCAGCTGGCGCAGCTCGCGGCTGATATCAGCCAGCTCTGCGCTGTTGGCCGCGATCTTCTCGGTGCTGCCTTCCACTATCGCCGTGGAGAGCGCACGCAAGGTGTTTTCCGTCATTTGCTGAGTGCGCCGCAGCGTCGGGGCATTGAGCATAATCAGGTGGCTCTCGCGGGAGGCCCACCAGGCATTCATCAACAGCTCCAGCGTGCAGACCATATTGCGATTAAGCGTCTGGATGCCTTCAAATACGGAACGCGGAGTGCGCGTCTCTTTGCTGGAAGGTTCAATCAGCGAACGCATCTTCACCACTCTGGTCAGCAGTTGCTGCATCGGACGACCCAGCCGCGGCTTCTCTACCAGATTAGGAGAGAAACCGGCATGATAAATTTTGGCCGTTTCCAGCAGCGAATCCGACAATTTTATCCGCCAGTGAGTATAGGCCTTTTGCGGATAGATACTGGTAAACAGCAGCGCCAGAATCGAACCGAGGATCACATCCCCTCCCCGCCAGAGCGCGGTGGTCATATCTCCCGGAGGTGCACCGCAAATCACCGCCAGCGTAATGCCAATCAGCAGCGCCATATATGGGTGTTTACCCAGCGTGAGGAAACCGCACAGAAACATCACCACCGTGCACCAGGCCAGCATCACCGGCATGGAGATCAATTCCAGCTTCAGCGCAATTAGCCCCGAGACCGAGCCACCAATCGTCCCACCAATCCTCTGCACTGCGCGGGGCAGCACATTTCCCCAGGAGGAGATGGGCCCCATCACCACCACCAGGGTGATCAGCGGCCAGGTCCCTTCCGGTATCGCCATCAGGCGCACCAGTAAAAAGGTCAGCACAAACGCCAGCGCAATCCGGATGCCATGGACCGTACGGTAATTGCGATAGAGGGTGAATTCGAAGGCCGATAGCGGCTTGTCGGGACGCAAGACTTTCTCCTGAGGATTTTAATCGCGTCGATCATACCCGATAAAAATCCCGGAAGATTGATTCTGTACTATTTTTTCTGCAGGAATTTTCCTGAAAAAGATAAGTAACAACGATAATTAACAATATACAAACAACAAGATTACACAACCCGGTCACCGGTGGCCTTACTCGACCTTTGTCACCGGCATATACAGCTCAATCTCCCACTTGCCGCTTTCCGAGCCGTCATTGAGATAGTGATCGAAGCACGGGCCTTCCGCTACGCTGTAGCCACTTGAAGGCAGCCATTGATCAAAAAAGGCGAGCCAGGGTTTGCCAAAATCGCCGTCGCTGACGTGGACCAGCGTCATGGCATAGGTGCCTCCAGGGATCTCGCTCAGCACCACGCCGTCAGCCTCATCCGGCAGCTCAAAGTCAGCGGGCACGCCAATCACCGTCTCTATCTCCAGTTGCTCAGGAGGCACTTCACGCGGATTCCCGTGATAAACGGCCATCCACGGCCCTATCAGCTGATGCTTTGAGGTCCAGGCGACCAGTTTACTAAACCCTTCAGGGGCTGTGTTTTCCCATGGACCGATCAGGTGATAGCCAGCTATCTGACAGGTCGAACGCTGCTGAATATTAACTTTCATTTTCGCCCTCCGTTTAAATAACTGGTTAAACATACAGCGGTAATCGGAGATATTCGAGAGATTTATTTTGGAGGGTTTTGAATTGCGAGACAGGCCGCAAAAGTACAGGCGATCCATCCCTGGATCGCCTGTAACTTAAATTACAGCTTCTGCTTGATGTAATCTTCAATACGGGTAATCACACCCGCTTCTTTCACTTCATTCAGCGTCACCAGCGGATAAGAAGCCAGCTGCTTATCGCCATCGACCAGCTGAATTGTTCCTACCTGCTCATGCAACTTCAGCGGAGCCTGCAGATCTTTGCGATCGATAACGTATTTCGCTTTAATCTTTTGCACCTGATCGCGCGGCAGTGCCAGATAGACATCGGAATCACTGCCGACTGAAACCTGATGCGGGTTACCGTACCAGACGTTTTCATGCCCAATCTCTTTACCGGCATGGAACAGCTGGATGGTATCGAAATTGTTCTGACCCCAGGTCAGCAACTTACGCGCCTGTTCTTCACGGCCTTTAGAGCTTTTGCCGCCCATCACTACCGCAATCAGACGACGCTGGCCGTCAACGCTGGAGGCAATAATGTTAAAGCCAGCCGTTTCGGTATGACCGGTCTTCAGGCCATCGACGTGCAGAGTTTTATCCCATAACAAACCGTTACGATTCTGCTGGGTGATGCCGTTCCACGTCAGCGATTTCTCGCTGTACATCTGATAGAAATCCGGCTCACCATAAATAATAGCGCGGGACAGCTTTGCCAGGTCACCTGCGGTGGTGTACTGCCCCGGTGCATCCAGACCGTGCACCGTTTCAAAATGGGTATTGGTCAGCCCCAACTTCTGCACATATTGATTCATCTGATCGACGAAAGCTGACTGGCTGCCAGCGACATAATCCGCCAGAGCCACACAGGCATCATTACCAGAATCAATGATTACCCCACGGCTTAAATCGCGCACGGAAACTTTTTCCCCTGGCTTCAGGAACATCAGCGAAGAGCCTTTGAATACCGGATTGCCCGCGGCCCAGGCGTCTTTGCCCACGGTGACCATATCATCACGGGTGATGCGCTTGCTGTCGATGGCGCGGTCAACCACATAACCGGTCATCAATTTAGTCAGGCTGGCCGGATTTCGACGCTCGTCGGCATTGCCCTTTGTCAGGATCTGGCCCGTGGTGGCATCCATCAATACCCAGGAAGCAGCATCAATGGCAGGAGAAGTGAGGGGAAATGCTATTGGATTTTCATCTGCGTGTGCCACTACGGCAAAAGCCAGAACCAAACTCATACTTGCAAGCTGACGCTTCTTCAACGGGGAACCCTCAATAATAATCTTGTGATAAAAAAACCAGCTTGTTGTACGGGATTCCCGGCCAGAGTGTGTTAATAAATTGCAAGAAAATATTAATTTTCAGCCGATTAGCACAGACGCCCCCTCAACTTAACCTTTTGGTTTGTTTGATACCATGCATTAACAATGCATTAAGGAAAATCTGATAAGTTTTACTTTAGGAACATAACACATTGTTTGTTATCACAAGTCTTTTACCCTCCTCCTTCAAAATACTGACTGAACAGGGGTAAAATATGTCTTCATCAAGGGGTTGGTCTACTGAACTGGAGGGGTTGCGAGGCATCGCATCACTCTGGGTACTGGTGGGCCACATCAGCTTGCTGATTCATTGCCATATCACGCTGATTTCGTCACCGGGTATCGGTGTTGATCTCTTTATTCTCCTTTCTGGCTACCTGATGGCGAAAAACTATAAAGAGCGCCAGCAGAAAGAACCCTGGCAGCATGCCAGTACCATCAGGAAATTCTGGATACGCCGATTTTTCCGCATCGCCCCTCTCTACTATCTGCTCCTGATCGTCGCACTGGTTTACGGCCCGTGGTTCGGTGAAATGCGTGACACTCTCGCTCATTTTTACTCTGGCACAGCGACAGAAAGCTCTCGTTATACCGATCGGTCACTGGCAAACATCCTGACTCACTTCAGTTTCCTGTTTGGTTTGCTGCCCGCTTACGGTTTTAACACGGTACTGCCAGACTGGAGTATAGGTTTGGAGATGCAGTTCTATCTCCTGTTCCCGTTCATCATGCTGGTAACGATGCGCTTTGGTTATGCAGCATCGCTGATCGGCATTATGGTGCTGTGCTGCGTGGGACGCTTCGTGCTGGCGGATTATTATGAAGCGTTTGAAATGCCATCGATGATCCTGATAAAGCTGAATATCTTTATTTCCGGTATGTTGCTTGCCGAAGCGGTCCGCCGGAAATCGCTGCTTTACGTCATGTTTGCCCTGTTTGGCCCCGTCGCCAGCGTGATTATCGGTCTGAAAGCGATTCCTCTGCAGGTAGCAATGGAAGTGCTGATGATTGTCGGCATGGCCGCCATTCTCTGGCAGCATGCCGAAGGCGGCCTGATGGCCCGCCTGATTGCCCTGCCCCGTAAGCTACTGAACAACCGCCTCAGCACCTGGCTGGGTGACGTGTCGTTCTCCGTTTACCTGCTGCATCTGCTGATTGTCATTCCAGCCATCGCCCTGCTGCTGACGCATACCAGTCTGAGCGGCAAAAGTGATATGGTGCGCTTCGCCACGGTCTGTGCTGTTTGTATCCCGATAACCTATGTTCTGGCGACTCTGCTGTTTAAGTTTGTGGAGAAGCCTGGAATTCTGGCTGGGAAGAAGGTGCTGGCGAACCGGCCTTTGGAACGGGATTTAGTGGGTTAAAGCCGTAATCCGTTTAGCCTCATGGAAGAGGCCCCCATGTCATTCCCCAGCCTGAGGGAAAAGACTTTATTTCCGCGATTTCGCCAGTTTTCTGCGAAATTTCTCAACATTTTTATCTACGGCAACATAAAGGAAAATCGAAGCGACTAATGACAGGCCAACAATAATAAACGACCAGACCCAACTCCCTCTGTGATTTGAAATTAATATTAATACTATAGGCCAGTGCGTCAGATAAATTGGATAACTCATCTCACCGATCAGCCTGTCTGCTTTGCTATTTCTTGTAGCATGAAAAACAGGAATAATACACAGTGAAAATATAAAATAGCAGACAATCAACACATAAGGATTATTGAAATACCTTAATGAAACTTCAATGACAGCAATAATTATCGCCAGCCCCAAAACAGATGCTGTAAGCGCATTTAATTTTTTTGCACATCTAGAGTTACGGTACTTTGTCCAACCAAAGTAAGACACCATGCCCATAAGGAACAACCAAAAATGATTCAATGCGCTTCGATGATCAAGGGGATGATGGAAGAACAAAAAATGTTTGACTGACAGATAATAAATTAAAGATAACACCAGAAGAAACACGACCACTCTTAACTTCCTGGCAAAAAAGGGGGCCACAATATAAAAACAAATTTCAGCCCCTACAGACCACATGTGTTGCATATGGGTAGCATTTATAATCGGAGGGATCGTTTTATAAAGTTCAGGGGTATTGATAAAAACGACATTCCCTGCGGTATCAAAGCCAAACCACCATAATGTCTCATAGAAAAACATCGTCAGTGATGAAAACCATACATATATAGATACTGCAGTTGATTGATAAATCTGGCTCCCCATAGGTTCTATAAACATAACAACAACGAGGAAAACAATAATATAACCCGGCCATAAACGAAGAAATCTGGCCAGATAAAAACCAGAAATATTACTTCCATATTTTTCGTTTAAGACCAAAGCCATATAAAAACCGGAAATCACGAAAAAAGCCATTACAGCAAGGTGGCCCGAAATACCCGGAGCCTGGATACCATTGTGTGAAATGACTACAGATGCAGCCAGAAAAAAACGTAACCAACCCATAGATTCTTGTTAGACTCACTGACAACTCAAAATTTTCGATGAGTCTACGCTACTTTCAACTTTCCTCAAACCGGTCACTCAATTTTTTAGCACTTGCGGCTCACCGTTCCGTCTACCACAAGACTCTTCTTACCGGGATAATATTTTGTTCAAAAAGCATGGCCATTGGGTATATAAAACGGTTTGTGTTAGAGTGAATGTTCATGATTAAGGATAAACGATCAGATTCGACAATATCTTTAGATTCATAGTGTTAACACAAGAAGTGGACAGAGATAAAGTGAAAAAAATCAGTAAAAAATCAACCTTCCTTTTCCACGACTACGAAACTTTTGGCAAAAGTCCGTCGCTGGATCGTCCCGCACAGTTTGCCGGGATACGCACGGATATGGATTTCAACATCATTGGCGAGCCGGAAGTGTTCTATTGCAAACCTGCCGATGACTATCTGCCTCAACCTGAAGCGGTGATGATCACCGGGATTACCCCTCAGGTGGCGCTGGCGAAAGGCATGAGCGAAGCCGCGTTCACCAAACGCATCCACCAGCTGTTCAGCGAGCCAGACACCTGCATTGTTGGCTATAACAACGTGCGGTTTGATGATGAAGTCACTCGCAATCTGCTCTATCGCAACTTTTACGACCCGTATGGCTGGAGCTGGCAGCATGGTAACAGCCGCTGGGATCTGCTCGACGTGATGCGGGCATGCTATGCGCTCCGGCCAGAAGGCATTGAATGGCCTGAGAATGATGACGGTTTTCCCAGTTTCCGCCTGGAACATCTGACCAAGGCCAACGGCGTAGCGCATGAGAATGCTCACGATGCGATGTCCGATGTGTATGCCACCATTGCCATGGCAAAACTGGTAAAAGAGAAGCAGCCACGGCTGTATGAGTTCCTGTTCAGCCACCGTAACAAACAGAAGATCACCACGCTGATTGATATCCCGCAAATGAAGCCACTTGTGCATATTTCCGGTATGTTTGGCGCATTTCGTGGTAATACCAGCTGGATTGCCCCGCTGGCCTGGCACCCGGTCAACAAGAATGCCCTGATCACCTGCGATCTTGCTGGCGATATGTCTCCTCTGCTGGAGTTGGATGCCGACCAACTCCGTGAGCGACTCTATACTCGTCGGGACGAGCTGGGCGATGCCGCTCCTGTTCCGGTCAAGCTGGTGCATATCAACAAGTGTCCGGTGGTGGCACCAGCAAATACCCTGCGCCCGGAAGATGCTGAGCGTCTGGGGATCGATCGCCAGCAGTGCCTTGATAACCTGGCACTGCTGCGCCAGCATCCGGAAATCCGTGAGAAGGTGGTCACGTTGTTTGCAGAAGCCGAGCCGTTCACCCCTTCTGATGACGTTGATGCCCAGCTGTATGATGGCTTCTTCAGCGACGCCGACCGAACGGCAATGAACATTATCTTGCAAACGTCGCCAGAAAATTTACCGGCACTGGATCTGACGTTTAATGATGGTCGTATCGAAAAACTGCTGTTTCGCTATCGTGCGCGCAATTATCCTGGCACGCTTGATGAAGCAGAGCAAAATCGCTGGCTGCAGCATCGGCGAGAAATGTTAAACCCAGAGCGTGTGCAGAACTACGTGCAGGAACTGGAAATGCTGTTTAATCAGTATGAAGGAAACAACATTAAAACAGGTCAAATAAGATCGCTTTTCGACTATGCAAGAGATCTTGCCAGTTGAGGCGACAACGTTATCTTCTCAATTTTTGTTTGATCAATAGTAGCTTATAAGGGATAAATCCTGCGTCAGGAAACCAGAGCCTGCGTAAAAAGTTATGCAGGCTCTGACATTTTACAGTCCGTTGAGTTTTCTAATTAAAAATTCTGAATGAAAAAGTCCCATCGACCCGCTTACCATCTACACTTGCCAGCCCTTCAAGGTATCGGTTGCCCCCTAAATCGGATATTCCCTGTTGCGTTCCCCGAAAGAGTGGGCTTTCAGTAAATGGTCCTAAAGCCCACCATGTAATGGCATTACCTGGTTTTCCGTCTGCAGACGTCAATTTCAGTTTATATTCACTGTGGGGGGAAAGAGGTAAACCATTAAAATCAAAAGTAACCCAATTGTTGTCCGGTATTTTACTCATCTCTAAACTGTCATCCCTCAAAAGGTGATCTTCAGATGAATAAATTGAAAGTTTAAGCTGTCCTTTATTTATTCTGTTGTATGTACCGAGATTAATCTCAACCTTGTTGAGACTACTGTTCTTAGCCGTAAATGTTTGTTCGAATACTCTGCCAGCGACTAACTCACCATAATTAGCATTGACCATTTCCTGGCCATAGAAGCCTTTCAGGAGCGGGGCATAAGAAGGGTAGAAGGAAAATATTAATGCCACACCGAGAAAACCATACACAACAAATTTCAGCACAGCGTTCTTCAGACTATCAAATGCTAACGCATAAATAGTGATAAAAAAGGGCAAGAAACCATAGAAATATCTGGATTGCATAGCACCCGGATAACCGGTTGCAAGGTGCATTCGATGAATCTCGCCGAAATAAAGGCACATATACAACACGTATGCACACCCGAAAACAGCAACGAGTCGCAAATATTTTCCACGAGTTTTGATTTGCTGATACACAGTTATGCAAAGAAATACCGGTAAAGAAGAAATTAAAATTACTAAAAGTTTTTCACGGTAGATAGTATCAATAAAACTTTGATGCCCATATGGATCGACTAATGTCCATGCATTTGAATGATAAAAAGCAACCAGATGTTCTTTAATGCCCATTCGTTCAGCATCTGGATTCATTTTTGCGAACCAAAAACTTGGATTTTCCTGTGCAGATGGAAAAAACTTACCAAAATGGTGGTGCATGAACCCATAATATAAAACAACTATTGACACTGAAAAAACAACAAGAATCCAATCCGCTTTATTCAATTTTATCAGAATAGATTTTACATCGCGAAAACTGAATACAATAAACAAACTCAATACACATACAATACCCAGAGTACCGGTAGCTTTTGTCAGTGAAGTTATTACACACCCCAGTAAAAACCACCTGATGAAATCTGATACTTTCTTCCTGTCACTATAATAAACAACAAATGAATAGAATGTAATTACACATCCAAGAATCATCAACGGATCATTATTTATCGAAGCACTCAAAATAATGAACATTGGGATGCATAGCACAGGCATGAATGAAAATAAGATAGCAGTTTTATTTACATTCATTTCACGCAACGATCTGTAAATGAAATAGAATGAAAGGCTTGAAATGAAAAAGTTTATGAACCTTAAGGTCTTAAGAGAAAAATCATGAAATAAAAATAACAACTTCCCTATGGTTCCGGATAGAATATAATACAATGCAGGATGTTCAAGGTAATTGAATTTTTCTGAATTGTATATCATGCCATGCAGATAATCAGGAAAACCATGATTCATTACATTAATGACAAACCCTAAATGAGCAGCCTCATCGGGGAACAATCCCAATCGAGTTGAATAATTATAACCAAAACAAAGCAAAAACAATATTATTAAAACAACCTTGAGAGGCCAATTGTTAAAAAAAAGAGAGGCATAACTGATGTGTTTTATTTTATTCATCATAAGTCAACTCACTCATATTATTCAGCTTCTTACCCATGAGATAGGAAAAAATAAAAAATAGTACATCACCCACAACAGTAACAATTCTACCCAGAAGAACCGCCAGCAACAATTCTGCATCTGGGATCTGGCGACTTAAAAAGAAAACGACTACAAGTTCTCTGATCCCAATTCCTGCAGGCGCACCAGGCATGACTAAACCAGCCAGCCAAGCTATTGTATAAACCCCACCTACAGAAAGCATCACCGGAAAATTAAATGTTCCGGCCTGGTGTAACTGATTCAAAATGACAGTAAAAATCACTGCAGAGGATATCAAAAACAGCATTTGAAATATCATTGCACGGCTTATATTTGAGTTAAATAAACGCATTAACAAAAATAAAATAGCGATGACGCTGATTGCCAACAAAAGCAAACCTGCCAGTAAAGGGAAAGCAGGGAAAATAAGATTTAAAACTAACCAACCAGCCAGACATCCTGTACAAGATATCATTACTAATTCAGCAATGTTAGATTTTAATATAGGTTTTCCTGGCAAATCTGCCGCCATGGCAATAGCCTGTCGACCCGCAATATGAAATATATTTCCAGGAACATACTTTCCTAATTGCGAAATACCATAGGCATATATAGTCCAATTTAACTTTGTGGAAATATGATAAAATTTCAAAATTGAGCGCCAGGCCATTACCAAAAAGATATTCGCTGCACCATAAAAAAAGCTTAGAGCCAAAATAATTAACCATGTAGTTATATCAAGATCACTCAGGTTGACACTATGCCAATATTGATTCAATTTTAAAATGACAAAAACAACACCACATATTGCTAAAAAAGAGCCAACATAGTGCAAATACGGCTTAACATCTCTTATTTTCGGCGGCATAACACCATAGTCCAGGGCAAAGGAGTATTAATCTGTACAACATCGAAATAACGGCTTACCAGTTCAATAAATGAACGTTTTGACCAGTGTTGGAGATGCCCTGGTGTATTTCCCAAATCGGACCAATATTTCCCACGTACAAAGTTGAGAACCCTCCATAAAGGCTCTTTGGGAACACTTAATAAGATATAATCAGTTGTTACTCTCTGAAGTGCTTCAAGACCGGCAAGGGGATCTTCCAGATGTTCAAGCACTTCGCAGCAAACAATAAGTTCTGCGCTATCTTGCTCTGAGTCCAGGTCATAAATACTTTTGGCTTTAAAAATATCTTCTGAAACACCCGCGGATTTTGCATTTTCTTGTGCTATTTCTATTACCTGATGCGAAAAATCGCACCCTCTTGCAGCCACACCTGACTGGCTCCATTTGGTCACCCAATAACCTTCCCCACAACCGATTTCATGGATGTTTTTTGCATTAGTTAATGAGACCAGTTGTGTCAACGAATCCTCAAATCCTTTCATCATCCATTTTACTATGGGATTACGTGCGCCATATTTGTCATAGGTATTGCCAACTACAATACCATCCTCAGTTTTACCGCCAGCTATTTTCATATTCATACTAATCTAAGTCTCATAATCATTTTGTTAGTTAACCTGAAAGCGATGATTAATTATCATCCGATGATTTAATCTTAGTGGGATTATTTTTTTCCGACTGAGCCATCTTAAATCTCAGATCTTCAAGTAGCTTTCTGTTAGCTGAAAGCAAGTCAGCGACAAACGCAATTAATAAGGTTTGGAACCCCATTCCCAGAAGGACTGAAGCGAGAATCAGAGACTGAATATGGCCAGATCCTTCGCCATCGAGATACGAAAAAAGAAAACGAAGTCCGATAATGAAACCAAGACTAAAAAGCACGACGCCAATTGTGCCAAAGAATCTGAAAGGTCGGTAAACGACAAAAATTCTTATGATGGTGATAATGCTACGATTGATGTATGAAGCAATACTTTTAACCAAGCGCGATGGGCGAAGATCCTCGTTTACTCGTACAGGAACTGAAGTAATAGCGATATCTTTTTGACCAGCCTGAATAATAGTTTCAAGCGTATAGGTATAATTACTGAAAACGATGAGTTTTTGTGCAGTTGCTCTGCTCATAGCCCTGAAGCCACTTGGCGCATCGGGTATATCAGTTTTACTTGCAATACGTACTACCCAACTACCCAACTTCTGAAGAAACTTTTTAACCGGGGAAAAATGCTCTATGGTCTGTACAGGGCGAGCTCCAATAACAAACTCTGCACTGCCGCTGATGATTGGAGCGGTCAACTGAGGAATATCATCCGCCTCATATTGATTATCAGCATCCGTATTGACAATGACATCTGCTCCTTTGTCCAGACAGGCATTGATACCTGTCATAAATGCTTTGGCCAGACCTTTGTTTACCGGATGTTTAACAATGTGATCAACGCCACATTCCCTGGCAACCTCAACTGTTTTATCCTGGCTACCATCATCAATAATCAGCCATTCAACACAGTTAAATCCTTCAACCTGGCGAGGAAGCGCCTTAAGAGCAATCGCCAGCGTTTCCGCTTCATTGTAACAGGGGATCTGAATTATCAATTTCACTAAGCTACTCTCTGTCATGGCAATTTTCGATTAGACGAAAAATATTCACTATCCTGATGATAGCTCAAACACTTAAGGTTAATCTTAACAAATATCCTGTAAAGATTAAGCCATTTTATTTCATGAGAAGTGAGTAACGCTTTGTTCTGAGTGGTAACCAGCCTGAATGAGTGAGCCGATACCTGATGGAACTGATGAAAACGACAGGAAGTTTAAGACTGTTATAAATAAATTTTACCGATTTTCATCGAAAATGCGCAGAAGACCTGTAAAAAAGGCTGGCCATGGAAAATGGCCAGCCTGAGAATATAAGGTATACCCTGAAGCTTACATCGGCTCTTCAGTACACTGCGGCACCGGGTTGCGGAAACTGCGCGTAACGAATGCCAGATAGATCAGGCCAATCGTGCCCCACACCAGGCCGAGGATCATCGAGCTCTCTTCCAGGTTAATCCACAACGCTCCCACCGTCAGCGCGCCGCACAGCGGCAGCAGCAGGAAGTTGAAGTTGTCTTTCAGAGTTTTGTTGCGCCCTTCACGGATCCAGAACTGTGAAATCACCGACAGGTTCACAAAGGTGAAGGCCACCAGCGCACCGAAGTTGATCAGCGCTGTCGCGGTAACCAGATCGAAGGTGATTGAAGACAGCGCAATCACGCCCACCAGTAACACGTTCAGCGCCGGAGTACGCCATTTGGGATGAATGTAGCCGAAGAAACGCTCCGGGAACACACCATCACGGCCCATCACATACATCAGGCGTGATACGCCCGCATGTGCAGCCATACCAGATGCCAGAACGGTCACGCAGGAGAATATCAGGATGCCAAACTGGAAGGCTTTGCCCGCCACGTAAAGCATGATTTCCGGCTGTGATGCATCCGGATCTTTAAAGCGTGAGATGTCCGGGAAGTACAGTTGCAGGAAGTAGGACACCACAACAAAGATCACCCCCCCAATCAGGGCTGTCAGGAAGATGGCTTTCGGGATCACACGACCGGCATCTTTCGTCTCTTCAGACAGCGAGCTGATGCCGTCAAAACCAAGGAACGAAAAACAGAGTATGGTCGCGCCGGTGATCATCGGTACCACATGCGCATTTTCAGACCAGAACGGCTTGCTGCTGACCAGCGTGCCGGCACCTTCGCCGTGAGCGACGCCATAAATGACCATCGCCATGATGGCAACCATCACCACTACCTGCAGCACTACAATCACGCTGTTGAAGTTGGCCACGGTTTTGATGCCTTTCAGGTTTGAAAGGGTCATAAAGCCCACCAGCATCACCACAAAAATCCACGACGGGATGCCTGGCACCAGCGCTTCAAAATAAATTTTTGCCAGCAGGATGTTGATCATCGGCATGAACAGATAGTCCAGCAGCGACGACCAGCCAACCATAAATCCGACGTGCGGACTGATGGCCTTCTGAGCATAGGTATACGCCGAGCCGGCAGACGGGAAGCGGCGTACCAGCTTGCCATAGCTCAGAGCAGTAAAAAGGATCGCGATCAACGCGAAAGCATAGGCCGTGGCCACGTGACCATCGGTCAGGCCAGAGACGATGCCAAAGGTATCAAACAGGGTCATTGGCTGCATATAGGCCAGGCCCATCATAACTACAGGCAGCAGGGTCAGCGATTTTTTCAGCTGAGCGCGCGGCTGGGCCGCAGGAGTCTGAGGATTAAGCGACATGATTCAGCCTCCCCATAGAGTCAACCTTTCTGGGTTGAACCACAGGGAAACTTCGCAAATTGCGAACGTTCTTTTTGATTGGGGTAACGAACTGGCAGGCGGGAGTAAAGGTATAATCTGCCGCGGCGCCGTAGTCGTCACGCAGGTGCTTGCCGGCTGCAGCCGGAGTAATGAAGTGTTGCCCCATCTTTCTTTTCCTCAAAAAGACACGTTAGTGTGTTTAAAGCGTGTATCTATCCGGTTCCGGACCGGCCTCTTGGATGTGATTATGTTTTCAGCCAAAAAAATAACCGGCGCATTATAAGCGTCGGTTATGGATATCATTTTGCTGGGGGCATATTCTGCACTACACGAAGGGAAGAAGACAAGAGGTTAAGACCTTCAGAGACAATTTCTTTACTTGCAGTCAAAGGGATAAGAAAGCGGATAACGTTGGCGCGCACACCGCAGGAGAGTAGAACCAGCCCCTGACGCCCGGCTTCCTGCACCAGCGCCTGAGTCAGTTCTTTCGCGGGTTTGTTACGATCCCGCCCTGCCACCAGCTCCATCGCCACCATTGCTCCCAGGCCACGGATTTCGCCAATGCAGTCGAACTCTTCCGCCAGGTGGTGCAGATAATTCACCACCCATTCCCCCTGCTGCTGCGCTTTGTGGTTCAGCTGTTCATCATCAATTAATCCAATGACTGCCAGCGCGGCAGCAATGCTAATCGGCGACCCGGCGTAGGTGCCGCCCAGTCCACCAGCCTGCGCGCGCTCCATCAGTGATTTCCGGCCGACAACGGCAGAAAGCGGGAATCCCCCGGCCAGGCTTTTTGCCATCGTGACGATATCCGGCTCCACACCGCTGTGCTCGATAGCAAACGTTTTGCCGGTACGGCAGAAGCCGCTCTGAATTTCATCAGCAATCAGCACGATGCCGTGCTCTTCACACAATTGACGCAACTTCTGCAGGAAGCTGGCCGGAGCCGCATAGAATCCGCCCTCGCCCTGCACAGGCTCGATAATAATCGCAGCAACGTCATCGGGTGCCACATCAGCTGCAAAGATCCCCTGTAGCGCAGCGATTGACTGCGTTTCAGTGATGCCGAGGTAAGCTGAAGGATAAGGCGCGTGGAAAATCCCGCCGGGAAACGGCCCGTAGCCTTTTTTATAAGGCTGCACTTTTCCGGTTAGCGCCATCCCCAACAGCGTGCGGCCATGAAAGCCGCCGCGAAAGGCGATAACCGCACTCCGGCCGGTCGCAATCCTCGCGACCTTGATGGCGTTCTCCACGGCTTCCGCACCTGTGGACATCAGCAGCGTCTGAGTGGCCTCCTTAATCGGCACCAGCGCATTTAATTTCTCAGCCAGTTCGACGTAGCTGCCATAAGGCGTGACCTGAAAGCAGGGATGCGTAAAGCATTCGAGCTGGGCCGCCACGGCCTGAATGACTTTGGGATGATTATGCCCGGTATTGACCACCGCAATCCCTGAGGCGAAATCGATGTAGCGCTTCCCTTCCACATCCCAAAGCTCAGCATTTAATGCCTTCTGAACATAAACTTGCAGGGAGTTCCCCACGCCGGGCGTAACCGCTGCTTCCCGTCTTGCCTGCCACTGCTGGTTCGATTGCGTCATGAGTCTTCTCCGGGATCAGGCGTTTTTCAGCATCCAGTCGATTTCCGTGGCGGTGATCAGCCGTTCAAAATGCATCAGCTCATGATGCTTGCAGCTGTGCCAGACAAAACCGAAACGCTCACCCAGTAACTTTTGCATCGGGTAGCTCTGCTCAAATTCATAAAGAGCATCGCTCTGGCGGATCGGTAGAGGATTGCCATCAGCTTCATGTCCATTGCCTTTCACCGCAGGTGGAAGAGGCAGCTGGTTGTCGATACCATGCAGAATACCTGCAAGAATAGCCGCCACCACCAGATAGGGGTTTGCATCCGCTCCCGCCACACGATACTCAACACGATGATTATCAAAATCACCACAGGGAATGCGCAGCGCCACAGTACGGTTGTTATGCCCCCAGGAAGCCTGCAATGGCACAAAAGCCTCCGGCAGGAAACGGCGGTAAGCATTAACGTTTGGCGCCAGCAGCGCCATTGAGGCAGGCATCAGATCAATCATCCCGGCCAGCGCCCTTTTCAGCAACGGGGAATCGCTGCCGTCATCAGTGATAAAAGCGTTGTGGTCCGCCGCATCCAGCATGCTGACATGCACGTGCATCCCGCTACCGGCATACTCCTCGTAAGGCTTGGCCATAAACGTGGCGTTCATGCCGTGGTTCTCAGCAACCTGACGGACAAGACGTTTAAGCTGAATGGCGTGATCGCAGGCGCTGAGCACATTACGGGTATGATGCAGGTTGATTTCGAACTGTCCGGGAGAGGCTTCCGCCAGCGCACCATCAGCAGGAATGCCCTGCTTCCTTGCCAGCGCGTCGATATCACTCAGCACGTCGGCAAAGTGGTCAAGATTATCGACGGAATAAACCTGGCTCTGCATGTTTCGCTCGTCGCTACCCGGCGCGCACGGAGGCTGAATATAGCCCTCCGGATCACGCTTTTTATCGACCAGATAGAACTCCAGCTCTACCGCTACCACCGGAAACAGTCCCCTGTTGCGCAATTGCTGCCACAGGTGATTCAGCACGTTCCGGGGTTCAACGTCAAAGGGAGTACCATCTTGATTGCGCATGGTCAGCAAGACCTGCGCCAGATGTTGAGGGTCGGCGGCAGAAGGGATAAGCGTGCCTTCGACGGGAATACAAATATTATCAGGTTCCCCCAGCGCCTGGCCTAAACCGGCTTCTTCTACGGTATTGCCGAGGATATCCATGGCGAACACTGAGGCGGGGAAATAGCAGCCTTTTTCCAGCTTGAGGAGACTAGCGACAGGAATGCGCTTACCGCGAAAGACACCGTTTAAATCGTTAAGAAGGATATCGACATACTGCGTTTCAGGGTGGCGTTCCAGATAAGCGTGCACTTCATGCTGGAACGCGCTGGTTCGTTTCTCTTCACTGTGCCTCGTGAAGTCTTCTACTTCTACAAGATTAGTCATGATCTCACCCGCTTCGTTAGTCGTTGTGCGTTGCTCAAAATAACAGCCACATTTCTAACATAGCGCCAACACAAAAAGGGATCAAATGTTACATTCAAGTTTATTTTGCCACCAAATCCGTTTGAATATTAAGCGGACCGTTGGTAGATTGAAAATAAATTGCACAAAATTGCGTCTCTGGCATCTTTTCTGGTTGATATATTGAACAACGCGGGGAGTAAATGAATGGGCAATATTTTTAACAAGCCCTTGATTGGCGTAGTAATGTGTCAGATTGACAAGGGTGGTCATCCTACACAGATGGTGCACGATAAGTACCTTGAAGCCATTCTGCTGGCAGGTGGTGTTCCTCTCGCTTTACCTCAGGGTTTGATGTCCTCACCCGAACTATTGGAAATTGCTATGACTCCGCTGGACGGCATTCTGCTGACCGGCAGTCCGAGCAATATCGAACCGCATCACTACGGTGAAGAAGGCGTTGAGGACTATGCCGATCCCGGGCGTGACACTCTGGCGTTTGCCTTAATAAAGGCGGCCACCGAAAAGAGAATGCCTGTTCTGGCCATCTGCCGCGGCTTACAGGAACTTGTGGTAGCCACGGGCGGCACCCTTCACCGCCAGTTGCATACCGTTCCCGGTTTTCAGGAGCATCGGGAAGATGAGGAACTCCCCCTCGACCAGCAGTACGCCCCTTCCCATGAGGTCTATGTTGAACCAGATGGCCTGCTGTCCGAACTGGTCGAAGGATGCAAGAAGTTCTGGGTTAATTCGCTTCACCAACAGGGGATCCGCTCACTAGGCTCTCCACTACGTATCGAAGCTCGCGCCGCAGATGGGCTGATTGAAGCCGTCAGCCTGCAGCAACATCCTTTTGCCCTTGCGGTGCAATGGCACCCCGAGTGGCAAAGCGACACGTCTGCCTTGTCCCGCCTGCTGTTCGATGGGTTTATCCACGCCTGCTACCGGCATCAGAAGGAAATACGGCTATGAGCGAAGCCACTCTGGCTCCCGGACGACGTTTATCGGAAATCCGGCAACAGATGAGATTGTCACAGCGGCGTGTCGCGGAGCTCTCCGGCCTGACACACAGTGCTATCAGCACCATAGAACAGGATAAAGTCAGTCCTGCAGTGAGCACGTTACAGAAATTACTGAAGGTTTATGGTCTCTCACTCTCCGAATTTTTCTCCGAGCCGGTAAAGGTGGAAACACCAAAAGTGGTAATTGACGAGCATGAGCTGATTGATATTGGCAGCCAGGGCGTGTCGTTAAGGTTAATTCATAACGGTAATCCGGAGCGAACGCTGGCGATGATGCTGGAGACTTATGAGCCTGGCGCGACAACCGGCGAAAAAATTCGCCACCAGGGCGAAGAGACCGGCACACTGTTGGAAGGGCAAATCACGCTGACTATCAGCGGTCAGAGCTATCACCTGAAGGCCGGGCAAAGTTACGTTATTAATACCGGCAATCCCCACAGCTTCACCAATTCTTCGGCACATCTGTGCCGGATTGTCAGTGCGCATACTCCGGCCACCTTCTAACCGGAGATAATTACATGGAGGGAGTTATGGAACATGTGAAGAGCTACTATGCCGCAACAGCTAATCCTCACGCTCCCTGGCCACAGCTTAATGACAGCATCCAGTGCGATGTGTGCATTATTGGCGGCGGTTTCACCGGCCTTTCATCTGCGCTGTATCTGACCGAAGCGGGTTACGACGTGGTGGTGCTGGAGGCGGCTAAAGTGGGGTTCGGGGCCAGCGGTCGCAATGGCGGCCAGGTGGTGAACTCCTACAGTCGGGATGTGGATGTCATTGAGCAGCGTTATGGCAAGGAGAGTGCCAGCCTGTTGGGCAGCATGATGTTTGAGGGTGCGGAGGTGATTCGCGACCGAATTAAACGTTATGCTATCGACTGTGATTACCGACCCGGAGGAATATTTGCCGCCCTGAATAAACGTCAGCTGCAACACCTGAAAGATCAGCATAAGCGCTGGCAACAGTATGGCAATAATCAGCTGGAGATCCTCGATCAGACCGGCATCAAAAGAGAGATTGCCAGCGATCGCTACGTTGGTGGCCTGTTGGATCACAGCGGCGGCCATATCCATTCGCTGAATCTGGCATTGGGCGAGGCTGAAGCTGTCAGGCGTCACGGCGGGCGGATTTATGAGCAATCAGAAGTCACTTCAGTAACCTACGGCCATTCTCATCAGGTAAGCACCGCAAAGGGCAATGTTTCAGCAAAATTCGTTATTTTCGCCGGAAACGCCTATCTTGCACCTCATCTTGAACCCAGATTGACACGAATGAGCATGCCCTGTGGCTCGCAAATTATCACTACTGAGCCACTGTCAGCCGACAAGGCACTGACCTTATTACCCAACAATCGCTGCGTGGAAGATTGTAATTATCTGCTCGATTACTTTCGTCTGACGGCGGATAACCGACTACTGTACGGCGGCGGCGTGATTTATGGTGCACGTGAGCCGGAAGACATCGATCGGTTGATCCGGCCAAAGCTGCTTAAAACTTTCCCATTGCTGGCAGGGATCAAATTCGATTACGCCTGGAGCGGCAATTTCCTGCTGACGCTCTCAAGAATGCCGCAGATTGGACGGCTGGAAAATGGCGTGTTCTATATTCAGGGCGACAGCGGGCATGGGGTGACTTTTACTCATCTGGCCGGAAAACTGGTTGCCGAAGCGCTGAAGGGCAACCCGCAACGCTTTGATGCTTTCGCGAAACTTCCTCACCTGCCCTTCCCTGGCGGCCGCCGTTTCCGTGTCCCACTGACGGCTATCGGCGCTGCCTGGTATTCGCTGAGGGATCGGTTGGGGGGGTAGGAATAAATTGGTCGTCATAATTTCATTGAGGATGATATTAAAAACAGGTTCAGCAAGTTATCATCAGGGATGATGATAAATGACTTACACAGTAAGACGTTACCAATAGTAAACCTGGAGAAAGGGCTAATACGTCATTTTTTATGATTGAAATGAGTATTTTTACTGTTATGCCCCCCTGTAAACTCTTTATTTTAGAATCACACCTCATATAAAACCTGATTGATTTTTGAACAAAAATCTGTTTAACACTGACATAAACATCTCGGGTAAACGCAATTCTTACAAAAACAAAAGGTTTACTGACAAATCAGTCATCAAATGATACAATGGGTTTATAGTGTTATAATAGACCCTTTGAAATTAATTATATTATTCGAATGAGTGTTTATGTGATGAGTAATAAAAAAGTTGCAGTCGTCATCCCAAGTTACAAAGTTAAAGATCATATTTTAAAAGTCATTTCCGACATTGGTGAAGAAGTTCATAAAATCTATGTTGTTGATGACTGCTGCCCTGTAGAAAGTGGTAAATACGTCACAGAGAACTGCACCGATCCACGTGTTAAAGTATTGACTCATAACGTGAATCAGGGCGTGGGTGGAGCAGTGATGACAGGCTATACCGCCGCACTTGAAGATGATATTGACATCATTGTTAAAATTGATGGTGATGGTCAAATGGATCCCGCATTAATATCAAAATTCATTACTCCAATTATCAAGGGCAGAGCGGATTATACGAAAGGAAATCGCTTTTTCGATCTTGAAAAAATAAATCAAATGCCCAAAATAAGATTATTTGGTAATGCGATACTTTCATTTATGACCAAAATTTCATCTGGCTATTGGGACTTATTCGATCCCACTAATGGCTATACAGCAATACACACAGATATCGTAAAACATCTTCCTCTCAAAAAAATCAGCAAACGCTATTTTTTTGAAACAGATATATTGTTCAGACTAAATACATTGCGTGCTGTTGTTGTTGATATTCCGATGGATGCAAAATATGATGACGAAGTCAGTAATTTAAAAATATCCAAAATAATGGGCGACTTCCTTTTCAAACACACCCGTAACTTCTCTAAAAGAATTTTCTATAATTATTATTTAAGAGATATGTCTCTGGCCTCTATTGAACTGCCTTTAGGTACATTACTCTTCCTCTTTGGTGCGATTTTTGGAATATCACACTGGGTAGAATCGATGTCCTCCGGAGTCCCAGCCACCGCGGGATCGGTGATGTTTTCGGCTTTACCATTGATAGTTGGAATCCAGCTAATACTGGCATTTATTGGCTATGATATCTCTAATGTACCTAAAACTGTCTTTTCCAGACGAGATTGATTTTGATTAAGAGGTTATTATGTTTTATTTAGTCGCTCTCATTTGTGTTCTGGGAATTGCAATAGGCCAGATTTTGTTCAAACTTAGTGCAATTAGTTTGAAAACCACAGGTAGCCTTTTCAATTTATCTACCTTATCAATAATTTTATCAGCTTTTGCTTTGTACGGTTTCACTACAATTGCATGGATTTGGGTTTTGCAAAAGATAGAATTAGGAAAGGCATACCCATTAATGGCACTTGCTTTTGCAATTGTTCCCATCGGAAGTTATTTTTTCTTGGGTGAAAAGTTTACTCATCAATATTTCTTTGGTGTCGTACTTATTATGTTGGGTATTGTGATTGCTATAAGATCTTAAAAAACAGATCACGGCCAGATTTCACTCTGGCCGTGTGTTCAGCAAAAAAACATCTGCTAATACGCTATGCTTATTAAACTAACAACTACTTCAAAGGCATCTTCGCCGGATCAGGATACTGATAAACAAACCCCAGCTCGCTACAGATCTTACTGCCATCAATAATCTTCCCTTCTCTGCCCCCCTCTTCAGACCGAAAAACAGGCGCTTGCAGGCCCAATTGCCGGGCAACAACAGGATAGAAATCCTGTCGGGCGGGATGCTCAGGCGCACTGAGGTTGTAGATATGGCCGCCCTGAGGGGTTTGCAGCAGCAGCGTAATTGCCTCCACCACATCTTCCAGATGCACCAGGTTCACGCCATGACTGCCGTCGGCCACATCGGTTTTCCCCGCAAGGAAGCGACCCGGGTGGCGCTCTGGCCCCACCAGCCCTGAAAGGCGCAGGATATCCACTGAGGTACCCGGCAGATGATGCAGCCAGGCTTCCAGCTCCTTCAGCGTCTTTCCCGCTTCCGTGACCGGCTCAAGCGGGCTGCTCTCTTTCATCACCCCTGCTCCACTGCCATAGACAGAAGTCGAACTGGTGAAGATAATTCGTGGGATATCGAAAGCCAGAGCGCTGTCGACTATTTGCTGTACCGCCAGAAGATAATTCTCGCCACCAGCAGCCGTGCGGCTGGCAGGCAGCGTGATCACCAGCGCATCCACATTCAGCAACGCACTGAGATCGTCAGGTTCACAAATCAGTTCAGGCGTCAGCGTCAGACAGTAGCTTTCAATCCCGCACATTCTCGCGGCTTCCACGCCATCCTCTGTCGTTTTGCTGCCAGTAACCTGCCAGCCTCGCGCGGTCAGTGCTAATCCCAGCGGCATGCCCAACCAGCCTAACCCGACTATCGCAACTCTTTTCATCCCGTGACTCCTGTGACGTTCCGTACTTTAGCCTTAAAACTACGCCAGCCTTTTGTCAGTAACAACCGACTGATGGTGAGAGAATCTTACATCATTGACAAAAAAGGGTTGCGTGCTGCGCTCATCCTGGTTAGGTTATTCCTCACGATATGAATAGACATTCATCCAAGAGAATTTTATGACTCGCGTTCAATTCAACCACCATCATCACCATCATCCTGACTAGTCTTTCAGGCGATGTGTGCTGGAAGACGTTTAGGATCTTCCAGTGGTGCAGAACGCAAGAGAAGCCCCCGGAAGATCACCTTCCGGGGGCTTTTTTTTGGACTGTTGTCCGGCCCGCAATGGATGAACTGCTGAGCCCATCAGGTCACAGGAAAAGAGGATTAGTACCGATGTTAGATAACACACGCTTACGCATAGCTATGCAGAAATCCGGTCGTTTAAGTGATGATTCACGCGAATTGCTGGCCCGCTGCGGGATCAAAATTAACCTGCAACAGCAGCGCCTGATTGCCTTTGCTGAGAACATGCCCATTGATATTCTGCGGGTGCGTGATGACGATATCCCGGGCCTGGTAATGGATGGCGTGGTGGATCTGGGCATTATCGGTGAAAACGTGCTGGAAGAAGAACTGTTGACCCGGCGTGCTCAGGGCGAAGATCCCCGTTATCTTACTCTGCGTCGCCTGGATTTTGGCGGCTGCCGCCTGTCGCTGGCTATGCCGGTTGACGATGAGTATACCGGGCCACAATGTTTACAAAACTCCCGTATCGCCACCTCTTATCCTCACCTGTTGAAGAAGTATCTCGACAAACAGGGTGTGGCTTTCAAATCCTGTCTGCTGAACGGCTCTGTTGAAGTTGCGCCGCGTGCTGGTCTCGCCGACGCCATCTGCGATCTGGTTTCAACCGGTGCCACGCTGGAAGCCAACGGCCTGCGTGAAGTGGAAGTGATCTACCGCTCTAAAGCCTGTCTGATCCAGCGCGATGGCGAAATGCCGGGTGCCAAGCAGGAACTGATCGACAAACTGATGACCCGTATTCAGGGCGTGATTCAGGCCCGCGAATCCAAATACATCATGCTGCACGCACCAAGCGAGCGCCTGGAAGACATCATCTCCCTGCTGCCGGGTGCCGAGCGCCCTACCGTGCTGCCACTGGCTGGCGACAAGAGCCGTGTAGCCATGCACATGGTCAGCAGCGAAACGCTGTTCTGGGAAACGATGGAAAAACTGAAGGCGCTGGGTGCCAGCTCCATTCTCGTGCTGCCTATTGAGAAGATGATGGAGTAACAGATGGCCAACTTCGCGACCCCCATCGACTGGCAGGCATGCAGCACGCAACAGCAGGAAACACTGCTGACACGTCCGGCGATCTCTGCATCGGAAAATATCACCGCCACCGTCCACAGCATCCTGGACAAGGTGAAAGCGGAAGGTGACGAGGCGCTGCGTTATTACAGTGGCGCCTTTGATAAAACGCAGGTTGATGCCCTGCGCGTGACGGATGATCAGATCGCTGCCGCCTCCGAGCGCCTAGGCGATCAAATTAAGCAGGCGATGGCCGTTGCCGTGAGCAATATCGAAACCTTCCACGTGGCACAGCAACTGCCAGCGGTTGATATTGAAACCCAGCCAGGCGTGCGCTGCCAACAGATCACCCGCCCGGTGGCTTCTGTGGGGTTGTACATCCCTGGTGGCTCTGCACCGCTGTTTTCTACCGTGCTGATGCTGGCAACCCCAGCCCGCATCGCTGGCTGCAAACGTGTTGTGCTGTGTTCGCCACCGCCGATTGCTGATGAAATTCTCTACGCAGCTAAGCTGTGCGGCGTGCAGGAAGTGTTTCAGGTTGGTGGGGCACAGGCGATTGCTGCTCTGGCACTGGGCACCGAATCGGTACCCAAAGTCGACAAAATTTTTGGACCGGGCAATGCTTACGTCACCGAAGCCAAACGCCAGGTCAGCCAGCGCCTCGATGGGGCCGCGATTGATATGCCGGCCGGGCCGTCTGAAGTTCTGGTGATTGCCGATGAAGGTGCCACACCGGATTTTGTTGCTTCCGATCTGCTGTCTCAGGCCGAACATGGCCCGGATTCACAGGTGATCCTGCTGACCCCTTCACAGGAGATGGCCGAAGCAGTCGCCGTGGCGGTTGAAAAACAGCTGGCTGCCCTTCCACGTGCGGAAACCGCGCGTAAAGCCCTGGAAAGCAGCCGCCTGATCGTGGCGAAAGATCTGCAACAGTGTGTGGAAATCAGCAACCGTTATGGCCCTGAGCACCTGATTATTCAGACCCGCAAGGCACGCGAGCTGGTCGACAGTATCACCAGCGCCGGTTCAGTTTTCCTCGGTGACTGGTCACCGGAATCTGCGGGTGACTATGCTTCCGGTACCAACCACGTGCTGCCGACTTATGGCTTTACTTCGACCTGTTCCAGCCTGGGCCTCGCCGATTTCCAGAAGCGCATGACGGTGCAGGAACTCTCACAGCAGGGCTTTATGAATCTGGCTTCAACGATTGAAATACTGGCCGCCGCCGAGCAGCTTACCGCCCACAAAAATGCCGTTACCCTGCGCGTTGCCGCGCTCAAGGAGAAGCCATGAGTAGCAAGATTGAAGAGCTGGCACGGGCTAACGTCCGCGCTCTGACCCCCTATCTGTCTGCCCGCCGCCTGGGTGGCAATGGCGATGTGTGGCTGAACGCTAATGAATATCCGCTGGCCGTGCCGTTTGAGCTGAGCCAGCAAACGTTGAATCGCTATCCGGAATGCCAGCCGAAGCTGGTTATCGAGCGCTATGCCGCCTATGCTGGCCTGGCTGCCGATCAGGTACTGGTCTGTCGTGGCGCCGACGAAGGGATTGAACTGTTGATCCGTGCCTTCTGCGAACCGGGCAAAGATGCCGTGCTGTTCTGCCCGCCAACCTACGGCATGTACAGCGTGAGTGCGGAAACTATCGGCGTGGAATACCGCACGGTGGAAGCGCATGAAGACTGGCAGCTCAATCTGCCAGCTATTGCTGAAAAACTGGACGGCGTGAAGGTTGTGTATGTCTGCAGCCCAAATAACCCGACCGGTAACGTGATCAATCCGGATGACATTCGTCAACTGCTGGAAATGACTCGCGGTAAAGCACTGGTGGTGGCCGATGAAGCCTATATCGAGTTCTGCCCGCAGGCTTCACTGACTGGCTGGCTGAAAGAGTATCCACACCTGGTGATCCTGCGCACCCTATCCAAAGCTTTTGCGCTGGCCGGTCTGCGCTGCGGCTTTACGCTGGCCAACGCCGAAGTGATTGCGCTGCTGATGAAGGTAATTGCCCCTTATCCACTCTCCACACCGGTGGCCGATATCGCCGGGCAGGCGCTGAGCGACCAGGGCCTGGCGCTGATGAGGCAGCACGTCGCTACCCTTATCGCCAACCGTGAGAAGCTGATCGCCGACCTGCGCAAATGCGATTTTGTTGAAGAAGTCTACAACAGCGACTCTAACTACGTCCTTGCGCGGTTTACCGCCTCCAGCCAGGTCTTTAAAACACTTTGGGATCAGGGCATTATTTTGCGTGATCAGAACAAGCAGCCAGGACTGTCAGGCTGTCTGCGCATTACTGTCGGTACCGCTGAAGAGTGTGACCGCGTTATATCCGCGCTGAAGGCCTTATCCGGCGCGTCCGTTTCCAGGGAGCAAGCATGAGCCAGAAAGTTCTTTTTATCGATCGTGACGGTACGATCATTTCTGAGCCACCGGAAGATTTCCAGGTGGATCGTATGGACAAACTGGCTTTTGAGCCGGACGTCATTCCCACCCTGCTGGCGCTGCAGACAGCCGGTTTCAAACTGGTGATGATCACCAACCAGGATGGACTGGGCACCGACAGCTTCCCGCAGGCGGATTTTGATGGCCCGCACGACCTGATGATGCAGGTACTGACTTCGCAGGGCATCCAGTTTGACGAAGTGCTGATTTGCCCGCACAAACCGGAAGACAACTGCGACTGCCGCAAGCCTAAAACCAAAATGGTTACCGCCTGGCTGGCCGAAGGCGTACTGGATACGACCAACAGCTACGTGATTGGTGACCGCACCACCGATCTGCAATTAGCCAGCAATATGGGCATTCAGGGGCTGCACTATTCGAAGTCAGGCCTGAACTGGCAGACGATTGGTCAGCAGCTGACCAAACGCGATCGCCACGCAGTGGTTAACCGCAACACCAAAGAAACCCAGATCCACGTGGAAGTCTGGCTGGATCGCGAGGGCAACAGCCAGCTCAACACTGGCGTTGGCTTCTTCGACCATATGCTCGACCAGATCGCCACCCACGGTGGTTTCCGCATGAATATCGATGTGAAGGGCGACCTGTATATCGACGATCACCACACGGTTGAAGATACCGGCCTGACGCTGGGTGAAGCATTGCTGAAAGCGCTTGGCGACAAACGCGGCATTGGCCGATTTGGCTTCGTGCTGCCGATGGATGAGTGCCTGGCCCGCTGTGCGCTGGATATCTCCGGCCGTCCGCACCTGGAATACAAAGCTGAATTCAACTATCAGCGCGTGGGCGATCTGAGCACCGAGATGGTCGAACACTTTTTCCGTTCCCTTTCCTACTCAATGGCCAGCACTCTGCACCTGAAAACCAAAGGCAAGAACGACCATCACCGCGTGGAGAGCCTGTTTAAAGTCTTTGGCCGCACCCTGCGCCAGGCGATTCGCGTTGACGGCAACACGCTGCCCAGCTCGAAAGGAGTGCTCTGAATGAATGTGGTGATCCTGGATACCGGTTGTGCCAACCTCTCCTCAGTGAAGTGGGCAATACAGCGTCTGGGTTATGACCCGGTGGTCAGTCGCGAGTCCGATATTGTGCTGCAGGCGGATAAACTCTTTCTCCCTGGTGTGGGCACGGCTCATGCTGCGATGGATCAGTTACAGGAGCGTGGGCTGGTCGATTTGATCAAAGCCTGTATCCAGCCAGTGTTGGGTATCTGCCTCGGCATGCAGCTGCTTGGCTCTGAGAGTGATGAAAGTGGTGGCGTGAAGACACTCGGCATTATCGACAACCCCGTATTGCGCATGCATGACCATGGTTTGCCTCTGCCGCACATGGGCTGGAACCAGATCACCTCGCAAGCCGGTAACCACCTGTTTCGCGGCATCCCGGACGGATCTTATTTCTACTTCGTCCACAGCTATGCTATGCCGGTGAATGAGTACACCATCGCGCAATGCAGCTATGGTGAGCCGTTTACCGCTGCGGTGCAGAAAGACAATTTCTTCGGCGTGCAGTTCCACCCGGAACGTTCCGGCGCGGCTGGCGCACAGCTGATGAAAAACTTCCTGGAGATGTAACGGGCATGATTATTCCCGCATTAGATTTGATTGAAGGCAAAGTCGTGCGTCTGCATCAGGGCGACTACGGGCAGCAACGTGATTACGGCAGCGATCCTCTGCCCCGGCTGCAGGATTATGAAGCTCAGGGCGCAGAAATCCTGCACCTGGTTGACCTGACCGGCGCGAAAGATCCTGCAGCACGTCAGATCCCACTGCTGAAAAAACTGTTAGCAGGCGTCAGCGTGCCGGTGCAGGTTGGCGGCGGTATCCGAACTAAAGAAGACGTGGAAGCTCTGTTGGCGGCAGGAGCAACACGGGTGGTGGTTGGATCCACTGCGGTTAAACAGCCAGAAGAAGTGCAAAGCTGGTTCAGACAGTATGGCGCAGAAGCAATAGTGCTGGCGCTGGATGTCAGAATCGATGCCAGCAACCGTAAGGAAGTGGCGATCAGCGGCTGGCAGGAAGCGGCTGGCGTCACGCTGGAAGAAGTGATTGAACAGTTTAAGCCGCTTGGCCTGAAGCACGTGCTCTGCACCGATATCTCCCGCGATGGCACGCTGAGCGGCTCCAATGTTGAGCTGTACCGCGAAGTCTCTGCCCGTTATCCGGAGATTGCCTTTCAGTCTTCCGGTGGCATCGGCTCACTGGCCGATATCAATGCCCTTCGCGGCTCTGGCGCACAAGGCGTGATCGTTGGCCGCGCCTTGCTGGAAGGAAAATTCACCGTGTCGGAGGCTATAACATGCTGGCAAAACGGATAATTCCCTGCCTGGACGTCCGCGACGGCCAGGTGGTCAAAGGCGTTCAGTTCCGTAATCACGAGATCATCGGAGATATTGTGCCGCTGGCACAGCGTTATGCGCAGGAGGGGGCTGATGAACTGGTCTTTTATGACATCACCGCCTCTTCTGACGGGCGCGTGGTGGATAAGAGCTGGGTGTCGCGCGTGGCAGAAGTGATTGATATTCCATTCTGCGTGGCGGGTGGGATCAAAACGGCGGAAGACGCTGCACAAATCCTCTCCTTCGGCGCAGATAAAATTTCCATCAACTCCCCGGCGCTGGCCGATCCTGAGTTGATCACCCGCCTGGCCGACCGCTTTGGCGTGCAGTGCATCGTGGTGGGGATTGATACCTGGTATGACAGTGAAACCGGCAAATATCACGTTAACCAGTACACTGGTGATGAAAGCCGCACTAAAGTGACAACCTGGGAAACGCTGGACTGGGTACAGGAAGTGCAAAAGCGTGGTGCGGGCGAAATCGTGCTGAATATGATGAATCAGGATGGCGTACGCAACGGCTACGACCTGATTCAGCTGCAAAAGGTGCGTGAAGTCTGCAAAGTGCCGCTGATCGCTTCCGGCGGCGCAGGCACCATGGACCACTTCCATGAGGCGTTCCGCGATGCGGATGTGGATGGTGCGCTGGCTGCTTCCGTCTTCCATAAGCAGATTATCAATATTGGCGAGCTGAAAACGTTCCTGATCGAAAAAGGTGTGGAGATTCGCGCGTGTTAACAGAACAACAGCTGGCCCAGCTGGACTGGGTAAAAACCGACGGCATGATGCCGGCCATCGTGCAGCATGCCGTTTCTGGCGAAGTGCTGATGCACGGTTATATGAACGAAGAAGCGCTGCAGAAGACGCTGGACACCGGAAAGGTCACCTTCTGGTCACGCACCAAACAGCGTCTTTGGACCAAAGGCGAAACGTCTGAGCATTACCTTAACGTGGTCAGTATCACGCCGGACTGCGATAACGACACGCTGCTGGTGCTGGTCAATCCTGTTGGCCCAACCTGCCATCTGGGGACTTCCAGCTGCTTCTCGCCTGCGGCCCCGGACTGGACGTTCCTTTACCAGCTGGAACAACTGCTGGCTGAGCGTAAGCATGCCGATCCGAAAAGTTCCTACACTGCCAGCCTTTACGCCAGCGGAACCAAGCGTATCGCGCAGAAAGTAGGAGAAGAAGGCGTGGAAACTGCGCTGGCAGCAACCGTCAACGATCGGTTCGAGCTGACCAACGAAGCGTCAGACCTGATCTATCACCTGCTGGTTCTGCTGCAGGACCAGAAGTTAGACCTGAGCGCGGTGATCAATAATTTGCGTCAGCGTCACAAGTAACTCGCTCGTCATTCACAGGCCGGGAAATAAGCCTCCCGCGCCTGCACTATCGTTACGGGCCGGTTATTCCGGCCTGTTGCATTTGGGAGAAACCATGACCACCTTCGAAAAACTGACCGCCCTGCTCGACAATCAGCAGGCCAGCTACAAGCTGATGGAACATGAACCTACCGGCAAATGTGAAGAGGTTGCAGCCATTCGCGGCACGGCTGTCGGTCAGGGAGCCAAAGCGCTGGTTTGCCATGTGAAGGGCAACGGTCTGAAACAGTATGTCCTGGCGGTGCTCCCTGCGGATCAGCAAGCTGACTTAAGTAAAGTTGCTCAGGCGGTTGGCGGCTTGCGGGCTTCGCTGGCCAGCCCGGCGGAAGTGGATCGCCTGACCGGTTGCGTGTTCGGTGCCATTCCCCCGTTCAGCTTCCATGAAGAGCTGAAACTGATCGTTGACCCAACGCTGTGTGAACGTAACAGTGAAATTGCCTTCAATGCCGGACTGCTGGAAAAGTCGATGGTACTGGATACACAGGATTACCAGCGGATTTGCGCCTTCGAAGCGGCGAATATCCTCAAATAGTGATTCACAGGGATAAGGTGAGAAGGTACTCTGTCATCTTGTGTAAAGCTATTGAGATGAAAGGAATTATGGCTAAAATGACTTTTTCCACCCGCTTGCGTCAGGCCGCGACTCTGGCGCTGCTGGCGGGCTGTGCCTTCGGTGCCCAGGCGAAAATCGACCAGGTCCGCTTCGCTGTTGACCCGACCTATCCCCCTTTTGAATCAAAAACGCCGCAGGGCAAACTGGTCGGTTTTGATATCGATCTGGGCAATGCGTTGTGCACACAAATGCAGGCGAAATGCGTCTGGGTTGAAAGCCAGTTCGACGGGATGATCCCGGCGCTGAAGGCCCGTAAATTTGATGCAATCCTGTCAGATATGGGCATCACCGAAGAGCGCCTGAAACAGATCGACTTTACCGTGCCGCTTTATGATACCCATACCCAGCTGATCGCCCGTAAAGGTTCTGGTCTGCTGCCAACCCCGGAATCCCTGAAAGGGAAAACTGTGGGTGTGGAACAGGGTACGGTGCAGGAGCGTTATGCGCTGGCCAAATGGCAGCCACATGGCGTAAACATTGTTCCTTACGGCGATCAGGCACAGGTTGAAAGCGACCTGGTTTCCGGCCGTCTGGAGGCGGTCTTCACCGACGCAGCGCAGGCTGCTATTGGTTTCCTGAAGCATCCGCAGGGCAAAGACTTTGAGCTGGCCGGTCCGATTATTCAGGATCCGATCATTGGCCCGGGCACGGCGATTGGTCTGCGTAAAGGGGATACGGAACTGAAAACCGCGCTGGATAATGCCTTCGCTGAAATCAAAAAGAACGGCACGTTTGACAAGATCCAGAAGCAATATTTTGCCACAGACATCTCCATCAAGCAGTAATGCCGGAGCCGTACCTGCGGGTACGGCTTTTTTATGCCGCAAGTAAAGTGACCCGACGATGCAACTACGCCAACATCCCCTGCTCAGCGCCTCGCTGGGAACACAACGTGAAATCATCAGCTATCACTACGGTGAACAAGCCTCATGCCAGGTTTACATCCAGGCAGCGCTGCACGGCGATGAACTGCCCGGCGTGGCTGTTGCCTGGTATCTGAAAAAGAAATTCTCTGAGCTGGAAGCGGCAGGCAGGTTGAAAGCCCGGATTACGCTGGTGCCGGTGGCAAATCCGCTGGCACTGGGACAACACTGGCACGGTACCCACCTTGGCCGCTTTGATACGCATTCAGGGCAGGATTTTAACCGACAGTTTCCCTCTCTTGGCCCGGATCTGGCCCAAACGCTGGCAAAAGTATTAACGCAGGATGCGGAGCAAAACCGCAGGCTTATCTGCGAGGCCATAAATCACTATTTTGATACTCATCAGCCAGTCACCGAGCTGGAGTCACAGCGTCATATCCTGATGCGCATGGCCTGTCAGGCAGATTTGATGATTGATCTGCATTGCGACTGGGAAGCCACAACGCACCTCTACACCACGCCACAGGCCTGGCCAGACATTGAGCCGCTCGCCCGCTATATGGGCAGTGAAGTCCAGTTGATTGCAGAAATCTCCGGGGGAGAACCTTTTGACGAAGCCTGCTGCGAGCCGTGGCAACATCTTCAACGTACCTTTGGCGACCGTTTCCCACTACCGCAAGGGCTGAAACCAGTCACGCTGGAGCTGCGTGGCGTGATGGATGTCAGCCATGCACAGGCGGAGGAAGATGCTGATGCGATCGTCAATGCACTGATTAAAGGTGGCTACATCGCCGGCGCCGCTACCGCATTACCGCCGCTGGTTAATCCTGCCGTCCCACTGGCCGCCTGTGAGTACATCTCATCGCCCCATTCTGGCGTCATTCTGCATCGTCGAGGTATTGGCGAGTGGATTAACCCTGGCGAAGTGGTGGCCGACATTCTCGACCCGCTGACCGACAAGCTGACGCCACTGGTAGCAGAGCACGGTGGATTGCTGTATGCCCGCCACTGGGTACGCTTTGCCACTGCCGGAATGCTGATAGTCCGGCTGGCCGGAAAAGAAGCACACAGAAGTGGATCCTTACTCGTGCCATGAAAATTTATCAAGACCAGGATATAGTTCACCGGGTAACAGATGACACTGGGCTGCCGCTACTTCAGGAACACAAAGCTGGTTTCAGTTGTTTGAACAGAGCAGTATCTTCATGAAATTATTGAGAGTTATAAAAAATGGATAGTTTGCCTCAGGTAACACATAATACCTCTGAGAATGCCAGCAAAAAATATATTTATCTCGCCATTGCACTGCTTGGCTTTCTGCTGATGTCATGGATTTTTTTTATTAAACCCCCTTTCAGTTCACCAGATGAAGCAACGCATCTTTTCAGGGCAAACAGCCTTGTACATGGCTATTTGATGCTTGAACCAATAGGCAAAAATGGCACAACCGGGGGCGAGGTAAATAAAAACCTGGGAAAAGCAGTCCTTGCCTTCAATGACTACATTCCAAATTATTCATATAACGGATACAAAAACTACAGAAAGCAGCTCTCTGAAATGTACTGGAGTGACCAAAGTTCAGTCATAGGGTTGCCAACCACAGCGTTTTATATTCCCGCTATATATATCCCTCAAGCCCTGTCTTTTTTCATAGGAGAAAAACTTGACCTAAGCGTTTATTCAACATACATCTTATTAAGCTATGTGACATTAGGTCTTTGCCTTACTTTAATTCTGATATCCTATAAGATATTTCCTATCCCTTTGTTTTCAATGGCAATTATTTTATTGCCAATGTCATTATACCAGCTTTATTCTCCAACAATTGATGGACTCAGCCTTTCGTTTACTCTGTTAGCAATGTCAATATTTATGAAGTTGTTAACTGAAAATAATGAAGATATCAAAAAACACCTGCTTATTGCCCTGTCAGCTTCAATTATTATTGCAGCGGGTAGTCGTGCTAATTTGGTGTTTATGATATTTATTCCGCTGTGGTTATTTATCATTAACAGAGACAAATCGAGTCTGTTATCATTCGCCCTGGTTTCTGTGTTAACACTGGCGTGGATAGCCTTCAGCGTCGCCCACAGTCATGATAATGACTTGTCACGACATGAAGGATTGAGCAATGGTCAGTTAATTTCTTATTACATTAAAAACCCGCTCATACTAATAACTATCCTGCTGAACACGCTCACCGACCCTGAAAAAATTCAATTTTATTATCAATCAATGATAGGGAATTTCGGTCGATTAGAGGCACCTGTAAGCAACTTGATTCGAAATATCATTGCTTTATTAACGGCGGGTGTTTTCGTTGCATGCATTATATTCGGACGAATGAAAATCAGGTTAAGGTCAGCCTTTTTTATACTCGCCTTATCATTTATTTCTTTAGGACTTGTATTCGCTGCTTTATTGGTTCAATGGTCCCCTTTCCCCACCAATATTATAGACGGTGTTCAGGGGCGTTACTTCTTGATCCCTCTGGTCATTCTTGGTTATGCCTTACCAGATTTTAATAAAGGCAATAGAATGTTAATTGTTGCTCTGGTTACGGCAGCCATCTGTTCGACGTATGTTGTCCGTATAACGTTAATCGATCGCTACCGAAACACGATCAATGTACCTCTTGAAGAAAGCCTCAAACAGGAATCTACGATTTATAACATCGGTGACACTGATAGTTATAAAATCTCGACAGTTTCACCAAATGGTGGGTTAAAGTCCATCTCTCTGTTAATGGCTAACTACAGAAATACGGCCAAAGGTAATGTGCAGTTGAAGGTATGTTCAGGGAACAACTGTAGTATATCCGTGGTTGATATAACTGAACGTCCTGATAACTTCTATTATAAGTTTGAACTTTCACCTATTTTGAAAGTGACGGACAAATCTGTAGATATTGAAGTTAAATTTAAAAAACAAGCCAAGTCTAACCCGGTTGCTTTATGGCTTTTCCCCGAAAAAGACAACACTAAGGTTTCCTCTCCCAAGATGCAGTTTACATTTGAGAGTATTGAATAAATTCCAGATAACTTCTCTGGAAGAGGATACATCTTGTAAAGATGACTCACTCAAAAAAAAGGCTTCCAACAGGAAGCCTTTTTTATTACCGGAGAAAAATTATTCAAGCCACTCGGTGTGGAACACGCCGTCTTTGTCAGTGCGTTTGTAAGTGTGCGCACCAAAGTAATCACGCTGAGCCTGAATCAGGTTCGCTGGCAGTACCGCTGAACGGTAGCTGTCGTAGTAAGCGATAGCAGCGGAGAACGTTGGCGTCGGAATACCGTTCTGCACGGCATAAGCCACAACGTCACGCAGCGCCTGCTGGTATTCGTCAGCAATATTTTTGAAGTAAGGCGCCAGCAGCAGGTTAGCGATGTCAGCGTTATCGGCATAAGCATCGGTAATTTTCTGCAGGAACTGAGCTCGGATGATGCAACCCGCGCGGAAGATTTTAGCAATCTCACCGTAATGCAGGTTCCAGTTGTTCTCAGTTGAAGCCGCTTTCAGCTGTGAGAAGCCCTGAGCATAGGAAACGATTTTACCCAGGTACAGCGCGCGACGCACTTTCTCGATGAATGCAGCTTTGTCACCAGAAATGGTTTTGACAGCCGGGCCGCTCAGCACTTTAGAAGCTGCAACACGCTGAGTTTTCAGCGAAGAGAGGTAGCGGGCGAACACAGACTCGGTGATCAGAGACAGCGGCTCGCCAAGATCCAGAGAGCTCTGGCTGGTCCATTTACCAGTACCTTTGTTGGCGGCTTCATCCAGAATCACATCAACCAGGTATTTACCGTCTTCATCTTTTTTGGTGAAGATATCTTTAGTGATGTCGATCAGGTAGCTGCTCAGTTCACCTTCGTTCCACTCGCTGAAGGTCTTAGCCAGATCTTCGTTACTCAGGTTCAGGGCATTTTTCAGCAGAGAATAAGCTTCAGCAATCAGCTGCATATCGCCGTATTCGATACCGTTGTGCACCATTTTTACATAGTGACCAGCGCCGTCCGGACCAATGTAGGCAACGCAAGCTTCACCTTCAGCGCGGGCAGCAATCTTGTCCAGAATCGGTGCAACCAGCTCGTACGCTTCTTTTTGACCGCCAGGCATAATAGATGGACCTTTCAGGGCACCCTCTTCACCGCCGGAAACGCCGGTACCGATAAAGTTAAAGCCTTGCTCAGAAAGTTCGCGGTTACGGCGAATGGTGTCTTTATAGAAGGTGTTGCCGCCGTCGATCAGGATATCGCCTTTGTCGAGGTGTGGGGTCAGGGAAGCAATGGTTTTATCGGTTGCTTCACCGGCCTGTACCATCAGCAGAATACGACGCGGTTTCTCAAGGGAATCAACAAACTCTTCGATGGTGTAGTAAGGAGCCAGCTTTTTACCTTCGTTCTCGGCGATAACTTCATCAGTCTTCTCGCGAGAGCGGTTAAAGATGGAAACGGTATAGCCGCGGCTCTCAATGTTAAGAGCCAGGTTACGGCCCATTACTGCCATACCTACAACGCCGATCTGTTGCTTGGACATTACATACTCCTGTCTTTGGAAAACGTAGACTCATAGTCTGAAGTCAGAACATATTAACTGAAGAGCATTGCCTGAGGGTAGCAATAGGTGTGATAGGTTATCAAAATGTTTTAATGACTGAGCATTTATTCTTCAGTCGGAAGAATCTGACAAAATCAGAACAATCTCCAGCCATTTTTATTAAAAAATTTCAACATTGACGATGAGAACATAAGAATATGCTTAAGTCCTTTTTTTGAAGCGTTACCACCGTGATGAATAACTTGCACTTGAGGAACATAAGCAACATCTGTCTGTTGAACAGCACGATAGCTGAGATCGGTATCTTCGAAGTAGAGAAAAAAATCAGGGTCGAACCCTTTAAGTTCTTGCAAAACCGAATTCCGGAAAAACATGAAACACCCACTTACAATCGGGGGATTCCAGTAGACGTTTATACCATCAATCTGGTCAACCATATTGTATAAATCTAACTTATGTTTTAGGAATTTCTTTATCCAAGTTGGCGCAAAGCCGCGGACTAAAAGCGTCAGGACGCTTGGATAGCGTTTACAAAGAAATTGTCGTTGACCGTCTTCCCACCGCGCAAGAGGTGAGAGCAGACCACAATTTGGATGCAAGTTGAAAAATTGGAGTGCCTGTTCTAATGAGGATTCGTCTAAGATAATATCGGGATTAAGGATGAGGTGATAATCAACATCGTTAGTCATAGCAAGATTATGTGCTCTGCCATATCCTAAATTTTTTCCGGTGATAATCACGGAGCAAAATGAATAATTCTCTTCAAGTTGAAAATGAATCTGTTGTTTTTCGTTGAATCCATTTTCAATAAGAATGATCTGTACTGAGATATCCTGACAACGTTCAAGCGCCTTAATAAGTGAATCCATTAAATTGAAAATATCATCATCTATAAAGAACGTCACCACAGAAATACGTATTATTCGTGCACTTTCGATCATAGCATATGCTTCTTTATGGATACGATTTATTTTGGTATGTATTTGCCCGATCTGTTGATAATACCATGATAAAGACCGCGAGTAACTGCTGAAATATTTTTCTTTTTACTTTCTGAAAACAATATAAGAATGGATATTTTAGAAATTAGTTTAATAGCGTCTATCAATTTCCAACTTATCGGTATATAACTTCTCTTATAAAGAAGTAATGCATTACGTACCATATAGTAATGCCGCAAAGGGGAATGAACTGCAACATGCCTGCCAAATACATTGATATGGTCGTCACCTAAAGCATGATGCATTTTTGCTGAAAAACAACCATATGAGCGATATCCTTCAGAGCGAGCGCGTAATGCCCATTCTATATCGACATAATCGATAAAAAGACTTCCGTCCATCATCCCTATAACGGGTAAATGACAAACAGGCAGTAAGGAACCTGAAGCAATAACATGGTCGACCTCAACAATATTTTCACTGCCATGTTCTGACATTTTTACAATACTGAACTGCTCAACACGTATGAAACGTGCTCTGGAGCGGTGCTCATTATCAATAAAGTTAGGCCCAATGGCAGCCGCTTCAGGGTATTTTTTGATAGCTGTGAGGAGCTCGGAAACCATGTTACTCTCAGGTATACTGTCCTGATCCATTAAAAGTATATAGTCATATTTTCTGAAGATGGCAATCTCAATGCCATGGTTCTGAGCTGATGCTATACCAACATTTTCATTGAATGAAAATAATTCTATAGTGGGGCAATATGTGGTTAATCGTTCCGCTATTTCGCCAACATTAACAGAATTATTATCTACAACCAGGATATCTACATGGCTTGATGTCAGAATATCAAACTGTTCAAAAAGTGTCGTAATATCCGGTTGATAAGTAACAGTAATAGCTAAAACTCTACTTTTCACTCCACTCCATCCTGAGTTAAAAGGGCCACAGGCCCTTTTTTTTAGTGAGTTGTGAGATAAATATCTACTAATTCATTATATTGTTCATCAAAAGAACGAATATGAGCATGTGGGGAAGCCTCCAATTTGCCCTGTGGCATACTTTTGAAGTGCGCCAGGGTTTGGTTAATGGCAACTTTCAATCTCTCAGCGTCATTGTCAAACGGGATAACAAGTCCGTTCTGGCCCTCAATGATATCTTCAGCCGCCCCACCCGCATCAGAAGTAATAACCCATACATTACGAATCAAAGCTTCCCTGACTGTCAGACCAAAACTTTCTTTAGACTGAGTCGGGTAAAGCAAAACGTCAATACTACTGTAAAATGCGTCCATGTCTTGTTGAGTAAATGCGGGTACGACTGTATAACTCGGAAAGTTTTCCAAATCATTTTTACTGAAAGAGGAAAAACCTAAATTTAAAGTGTTATCAACAATGACTAATTCCACATCAGCAGAGGAAAAGCCCTTAAAAGCAGCCTGAATTAAATGGAAACCTTTTATATGTGTATTACCACCAATGTACCCAAAACGAATTTTAGTTGGGACCTGACGATCGGGCATGACCACGGGATAATTAACGCCATTCTTATTCAATATCGTGTTACTAAAACCTTCATTCACATAAAGATCATGAGTGAATTGGCTTGGTGCCAGGATTTTATGTACCAGAGACAATGCGTTACGCTTCTTGATAACATAGTATCTACCCTCTTCTTTATCAAAGATAGGTTTAGTCTCATGCCCCGTTAGCACACCTCGTTCTTTATGTTTATCATCATAACTGAGTATGAATTGATTTTCATAAAGCCACCAAAAATCATGAGCCGTCATAATGACAGGTATATTTCTGCTCTTGCAGAGATCAACCATAGAAAGGCCTAATCCCTGAATGGAATGAAGATGCACAATATCTGGTTTTACAATATCCAGCACTTGTTGGAAGGGAATATCAATTTTTTTGTTTAAAATCTGATCGGTTTCAGATACAAAAGAAGGCAGCCCGATACCAAAACATTCATGCTTATAAGCACCATAACGACGAAGTTGATAAGGTGCTGCATATTCTTCAGATAAAGATGTCAAAACATGAATATTGATATCTTGATTCTGATCGAAACGTTTATTCATCTCCTCAGCAACAACGGTCGCACCACCAAATGAACGGGGATTATAATAGCAGTTAACAGAAAGGACATTCTTCCGTTCGTTTGCGTGAATACGGATAAAGTCATCAGTTAAATGTGAAACTTGCTGATGCGCTATATTTTCTGGTGAATAGTGATGAAGAACCGTATTCTGAGCCTTATGCCCGGTATCATGGCGAAGTTCAGCAGAATCGATCAGTTGGTTCAGTACAGATTCCCATTCCCCGGTCGACTCACACAGGAAGCCGTTCTCCCCATGTTCAATCACTCTGCTGAATGTTGGTCGCGGAGAACAAACACTTGGAAGACCCAATATCGATGCTTCAATATATTTAATATTACTTTTTGAGTAATTAAATACGTAATCTTCCAGGGGAGCAAGGTTAATATCACATTCTGCCAGCACCCTCAGATAATCCTGATAAGGACAAAGCGCCACTCGTTCTATTTGAGACTGTACATCATCAAAAGAAGAAGGAAGATCGAGTTCTCCAATTAATCTGAAATGAACATTTTGGTTCGCCTTGAGGACATTCAAAATCGCCTGGGAAGCTTCAAGAAAATCAATATTATGAGTCGTTGTTCCCGAACCATACACAATACGAATGATGCCGTCCGTCTCGCTGAGACGACTTGAAGATATCCCCTGAGCAGTAATGATTGTTTCAGGGTCCAGTGCATTCTCAATAACGTATGCATAAGGTGCACCAGCGGCGACCATTGCGTCAGCAAGATGCTGTGTTGAAGCAATAACACCTCTGCATTTCAACATCGCTCTTTTATACAGCGCCGCACCATCAAGAAGAGCATTATAGGTATGTTTGTCTAATGCCTGTAGAGTTTTGCTATGGCGCATCACTTCCTGATCAAAAATGAGGTCATCGACTTCCCAGAATGTTGGCAGATTAAGTCGTTCACATTCAGCAAAAACAGGGTCCATAGTCTCATAACCAGGAACCCGGTAAAAAATGACCAAAGAATGACTCTGCAACGCTTCAATGCACTCATTTTGTTGACTCCAGTGCAATACAGTCGTTGGTATACCCAATTTCTTGAAAAGTTCAACTTTTTGATCGACACGATATTTTTTGCACTGCGGAATAGATAACTCCGAAATAAGTAAAATCTTCGGCATCAACAAATCTTGTGCAAGCACGTCCACCGCTCCAAGGCTCTTTCTTTCAACAATAGTTGATGAATGATGCAATTGATTCAGGAACCTGACTTTATCGATAATACCACGCAAGCCTTTCTGTTGATAAATTATTTTCGCTCGGGAAATACTACTTTTAATACCATAAGTGCTTACCACACGCTTAGAAACCTCTAATCCTTTCTTTATTTTTCTTAATTCAGTCACAGATTTACGTAAAGGTAAGGTCAGTTTCCAACTGGTTGATGTTCTTAGAGCATTATTATCATATGAAAGACGTTGAATTAATTGGTCCTTCTCATTGATGTCTTTATTTTTAATTTCTATTTCTAGTCTTAAGGTATCTTCGATACTTTTATAAAAAACCACATCTCGTTCAAGTTGTTCGATTGTGGCAGTATCATTACGATTAGTTTCAACTAATCGGGACCATTCCATTTCAGGAAATGTTGGCATATCACGCCATGGATTATTACTTTGATCTTGCGGAGTATTGAAAGAACCATTAATCTTTTGATGACCTTCAACTACGGTTTCAATTTCACCGGAGATGACACGTGGCCCCAAAACATTACTCTCTTTCTTTCTTTTTTGAATAATACACAGGGAATTAATAAATTGCACTGAATGAATTTCAGTATAATCGACATTATCAAATTCGTCACATTGATAATATTCATAAAACGGTTTCAGGTATTCATGTTCACTTTTTGCAGTGCCCCAGTGTTCATAATTTGGGATATCACCAAGTTTTTTAAGGAAAGCCATGGAAGAGTATGGGTCGTAAAGCCCACCCTCAAAATTCTGCCAGTAACTGCAGTGAAGATCCTCAATGATATAATATCCATCTTCCTTAATTAAAGGAAAATAGAGTAGAAAAGACTTTATGATGTCTGATGAATCATGAGATCCATCATCAATGATCACATCAAATTCCGGTGATATTTTTTCAATTCGTTCTTTAACTTCTTGAGTTGATGAATCACCAATGACCACACTGATATTATTTTTATCATAGGTCAGCAGTGAACACTTCTCATCAATATCACAGCCAATGATGTTAACCGCATTTGGAAAATATTGAGACCAAATGTCCAGTGAACCACCGTTCTGTACACCTATCTCTAGAAAACTAACGGGTAAAGGTTGTAGTTTTGATAAAGTTTCATGGTAAGTATTTAAATAAATAGACCATTTATCCGAAGATTTACCGTGATGATTCTCATAAAGTTCAAATAGTGTTTTCATTTAATATCCAGCTTCACTTCATCAAATTTAATACCAACAAGACCCCATCGTACTTCACTCGATGAAACATTTATAATTAACGCATCATGCAACCAGTGATGCTGAACATGATTGTTGATGTCACCATTAGCCAGGGAAATCATCATCGAGTATTCACCATTAGGCAACATGGGCAGCGTGAAAATATATTCAGCTTTGAATTTTTCACCGGCGGCAACTTGAACAGTATGGGTATTAGTGAAAGGAAGTGTATTTTCACCAAACAGTACCTGTCCCAAACGGTCTTTTACCAAAAAGCCAATGATTGGAGAGCCAAAAGCTTCATGTGCCTGAGCTTCTATGGTTAATTTTACCTTCTCTCCGCCTTTGAATACGTGTAGCGTATTTCCCGTCATTATTTCAGCGAAATTGACTGTAATAATCTCTCCCGCCCCGGTTTTCCAACCATTGGCATTGTTCAGATTATCTTCAATTCCGTATTGAGACCGGTAATCGATTACAGTGGTCTTTGAACCATCAACCTCATTTTCGACAATCGTCAGTTCTTCATCACTGACTGTCTCATCTTTCAAACTCTGTAACTTAGCATCATCTCCATAGACTTCCTGCAAAGTGTACTGGAGATATTTCTCGGCAACATTTTTTGCTTTACCTGAGGTAATCATCTCTCCCTGATGAAGCCAGATCGCTTTATCACAAAGATTTATAACTGAATTGGTATCATGGCTGACAAACAAAAGCGTGCCGTTTTCTTTAAATTTCCGTATAAAACGCATGCATTTTTGAGTAAATACAGCATCTCCTACAGCCAGAGCTTCATCGACGACTAATATCTCAGCATCAACATGAGCAATAACAGCAAATGCGAGACGAACATACATCCCGCTTGAATATGTTTTTACAGGTTGATTAATATAATCGCCTATTTCAGCGAAGGCTAAAATATCATCATAACGATCTCTGATTTGCTCATTACTCAGCCCATAAAGCGATGCAGCCATAAAAACGTTTTCATGGCCAGTAAACTCGGGGTTGAACCCGGCACCAAGTTCAAGCAGGGCGGCAATTTTCCCATTAACTTTAATCTGACCATCCGTTGGGTTTAACGTCCCACAAATCATTTGTAAAAGAGTAGATTTACCGGAGCCGTTTCTGCCAATGATACCTACCGTTTCTCCCTTTTTCAGGCTGAATGAAACATCTTTTAGTGCCCAGAATTCACGGTATAACTGTTTACGGCTGCGGAAAAACATCTGGAGCAGTCGATCTTTCGGGGTATCATAAATCTGATAACACTTACTCAGTCCCTTTACTTCAATGATATTATCAGATGACATCAGCAAACCCCTTACGCGTCTTCTGGAACCAGTAGAAGCCGAACCACGCAACAACAGTGCTTATCACCATGCCTCTTACCCAGGGGTACCATTCAGGAATTCTTCCCCAATACATCACATCGCGAGCTTGTTCAATGAACAACGCCAGTGGATTTAGCAGAAGCAACGGCCGGACACTGGCGGGTAATGCCGACGTGGGAAAGAAAATAGGCGAGAGGAACATCAACACCATGGTGATAATACCGACTAACTGGCTGACATCACGGAGATAAACGCCCAATGAAGCCAGCAACCAACTCAGACCTAACGTCATTAATATGAGAGGTAGCATGACCAGAGGTAATAAAATAAGCGTTACATGAGGTAAGCCTACCTCGACGAGATAAAACACCAGCCAGACAATACAGCTGATAAAGAAGTGAAAAAGAGCGGCACCCATATTTACCAACGGTAGTATTTCTAAGGGGAAAATGACTTTTTTTACATAGTTAGCGTTGGCAATGATCGTCGTTGGCGCTCTGTTAACACATTCTGAAAATAAATTAAATATTATCAAGCCTGAAAAAAGAACCAATGCAAAGGCTGATTTTGACGTACTTCCTTCACTCCACTTAGCCTGAAAGACCACACTGAATACAAAAGTGTAAACCACTAACATCAAAATAGGCGTAAAAAATGACCACAGTAAACCTAATACAGACCCGCGATACCGGCTGATAACTTCACGTTTAGTTAAAGAATATATTAATCGCCGATTATTAAATGTGTTTCTAAACACATCGCCCGTGGTTTTAACAAGGGTGTTCATTCAAAAACCTCAGCATTATCGAAACCTGGTGCAAGCTGGTCTTTCTCAGAGAGAAGTGCGTCTGTCACTCCCCAGTCAATGCCAATACGTTCATCATTCCACAGAATTGAACGCTCGCTTTCTTTGGCATAATAATTAGTAGTTTTATAGACGAATTCGGCTGTTTCACTTAGCGTGACAAAGCCATGGGCAAATCCCTCAGGAATCCATAGCTGACGTTTGTTATCTGCACTAAGATTGACACCAACCCATTTTCCAAAAGAAGGTGAGCTACGACGAATATCGACCGCAATATCTAATACCGCACCTTCAACGCAACGCACCAATTTCCCTTGCGCGCTAGGGTTTAATTGATAATGCAGACCACGCAAAACACCTTTAGTGGATTTAGAATGGTTGTCCTGAACGAAGTCGACATGATACCCTACCGCTTCGTCAAAAGTTTTTTGGCTGAAACTTTCAAAAAAGAAACCCCGATGATCACCAAAAACGTTAGGTTCAAATATAAGTACTTCTGCTAAAGACGTTTTAATAACCTTCACAATTAATTCCTTTATTTCATTACAACCGGATTTACTTTTTAATCAAATTAAGCAAATACTTACCGTAGTCATTTTTACTCAGCGGTTTAGCCAGCGTTTTCAACTGTTCGGCGTCAATAAACTTCATACGGTAGGCAATCTCTTCAGGGCAGCATACTTTGAGGCCCTGACGGGTTTCGATCGTCTGGATAAAATTGTTGGCTTCCATCATGCTCTGATGGGTGCCGGTATCCAGCCAGGCATGACCACGCCCCATAATCGAAACGGAGAGTTTGCCTTTTTCCATGTAAATACGGTTTACATCGGTAATTTCCAGTTCACCACGTGGTGATGGCTTCAGCGATTTAGCAATTTCCACAACGCTATTATCGTAAAAATACAGGCCGGTTACCGCGTAATTGCTCTTCGGATGCTCAGGTTTCTCCACCAGAGAAATTGCTTTACCATTATCATCGAACTCAACCACACCGTAACGTTCCGGATCCTGGACGTGATAGGCAAACACAGTTGCGCCCTGCTTTTTATTGCAGGCTTCTTCAAGCTGTTTCGTCAGGTCATGTCCGTAGAAAATATTATCACCAAGGATTAGCGCACAGGCATCATCACCAATAAATTCTTCGCCAAGAATAAATGCCTGAGCCAGACCGTCAGGACTTTCCTGAACTTTATACTGGATTGTCAGGCCCCACTGTGAACCATCACCGAGCAGGCTTTCAAAACGTGGGGTATCCTGAGGAGTGCTGATGATCAGAATGTCACGAATGCCTGCCATCATCAGCGTACTCAGCGGGTAATAAATCATGGGCTTATCATAGATAGGCAGAAGTTGCTTACTGACTGCCATCGTTACAGGATAGAGCCTGGTCCCGGATCCGCCCGCTAAGATAATACCTTTATTCTTTGTCATAATGCATTGCACCAATTTAGCCGCATTTTTCAATGCTGAATTTTAGAATTTATCCAATGATTTCAGTGAGCATACGCTCTACACCAACACGCCAGTCTGGCAATGTTAGTTCAAAATTCTGCTGGAATTTCGTGATATCCAGTCGTGAATTAGCAGGTCGCTTAGCCGGGGTCGGGAAGGCAGATGTGGCAACTGGATTGATTTTGCTAACCTGCAGTTCAAGCCCTTTTTCACGGCCTGAACTGATAACATAGGAAGCATATTCATGCCAGGTTGTCGTGCCACTGGCGATAAGGTGGTATATGCCTGTAAGCCCGGATTGTGCTTTTGCTTTACGAATGGCATGAGCGGTGCAATCTGCAATCAGCTCAGCCCCCGTGGGAGCACCAAACTGGTCATTAATCACCGAGAGTTCATCTCTGTCTTTTGCCAGCTTCAACATGGTCTTCGCAAAATTATTGCCTTTTGCGGCATAGACCCAGCTGGTACGAAAGATCAAGTAGTTACTGCAGGCTGCTGAAATGGCTTCTTCACCGTCACGCTTGGTTTTGCCGTAAACGCTGAGAGGCTCAGTGGCATCGGTTTCAGCCCATGGCTTATTGCCCTGACCGTTGAAAACATAATCCGTTGAGTAATGAACCAGCAGAGCCCCCACTTTTTCTGCAGCTTCAGCCATTGAGGCCACAGCAACAGTGTTCAGAACGGCCGCGACTTCCGGTTCTGATTCAGCTTTATCAACTGCGGTATGCGCGGCAGCGTTAACGATGACATCAGGTTTAACGGCCAGAATGGTGGCAGCAATACCGGCAGGGTCCGATAAGTCACCACAGTATTCTGTTGAATGACGATCCAGAGCAATCAGGTTGCCCAGAGGAGCCAGCGCTCGCTGCAACTCCCAGCCAACCTGACCATTTTTACCCAGTAAAAGAATCTTCATCAGTCACGCTTCTCGTAGTTTTGTTCAATCCAGCTCTGATAGGCGCCGCTTTTAACGTTATCAATCCATTCATTATTGGTCAGATACCACTGAACAGTTTTACGTAATCCGCTTTCAAAGGTCTCCTGAGGTTTCCACCCAAGATCTTTCTGGATTTTGCTCGAATCGATGGCGTAACGTCGGTCATGGCCAGGACGATCGTTAACATAAGTAATCAAGTCCGCGTAACGGCCCTCTGTCGGCCTCAGCTCATCGAGCAGTTCACAGACAATTTCAACAACCTCAAGGTTTTTCTTCTCGTTATGGCCGCCAATATTATAGGTGCTGCCCACTTCCGCTTCAGTAACCACTTTATACAGTGCACGAGCATGATCTTCGACATAGAGCCAGTCGCGGATCTGATCGCCTTTGCCGTAGACAGGCAATGGCTTTTTCTCCAGCGCGTTGATGATAATCAGCGGAATCAATTTTTCCGGGAAGTGATAGGGACCGTAGTTATTGGAACAGTTGGTAATGATGACAGGCAGCTTGTAGGTGCGCCCCCATGCCCGAACCAGATGGTCGCTCGCTGCTTTAGTGGAAGAGTATGGGCTACTTGGTGCATAGGGGGTTGTCTCGGTAAACAACGGAAGCTCGCCACTCATCTCATCCGGATGGGGCAAATCGCCATAGACTTCATCCGTCGAGATATGGTGGAAACGGAACGCCTGTTTTTTTTCATCGCTGAGAGCGTTCCAGTACTGACGAGTGGCTTCCAGCAGGCTATAAGTGCCCACCACGTTGGTCTGTACAAAATCCGCCGGGCCGGTAATGGACCGGTCAACATGGCTTTCCGCCGCCAGGTGCATGATGGCATCCGGTTTTAACTCGTTCATCACTTTGATCAGGCCGTTGGTGTCACAAATATCCAACTGGACGAACTGATAACGCTCACTGTCGCTGACATTTTTAATGGATTCAAGGTTGCCAGCATAGGTCAACTTGTCCACGTTGATAACGGAATCCTGCGTATCCTGGATGATATGTCTTACAACTGCTGAACCAATGAATCCAGCGCCACCAGTGATCAAAATCTTCATATCAGGTCTCTAAACGGAAGTGATTTGGAACAATAACCGTAGATTATTGGGCTATCAGGTCATGTTGATTGAATAAATTTCAGCCATGCTACCGCCCCTGGGTTAGCGGCCCCAGTGTGCAGTCTGAAATTTTAAGCTGAATCCCTGCTTACTTTTCATCTCACTATGGTATGAACAAGCCGCCCTGCTTGTCTAACACTATGAATATAAATTCATTTATTTACCACACCTGAGACAACATGACTCAGAGGTACAACCTGTAATTGTATCATTCAGCAATTATGAAAACTAACTAAAATAAGAATTATCCGGACAGACCCAGTGCGCATAATCAATTATTAGCTCTGTAGCCCCCTGCTGCCTGAACCCGACGGATAAGTGAACAACTCTCCAGATTACAAACGCGACGAAATAAAAAATGCTATATACCATGCATATTTTTTAATCTTTTTAAATTCAATTTTAATGTAGTCGCTTTACCTGAGCTTCTCCTGCGCCAGACAGACAAAAGCCCAGCATTTAGCTGGGCTTATATTGTAGTCATAGCATGGATAACTGCTATTTATACCCATTTGGATTATGGCTCTGCCAGTTCCAGGTATCGCGCATCATCTCGTCGATGCCGCGGGAGACACGCCAGTTCAGCTCTTTATCAGCCAGAGAGGCGTCGGCCCAGAACGCGGCGAGGTCGCCATCACGACGTGGAGAGATCTGGTAAGGCACCGGACGGCCGGAGGCTTTTTCAAACGCCTTAACCATTTCCAGCACTGAGTACCCTTCCCCGGCTCCCAGATTATAGGCTTTATAACCGTTGATGGCAGGCAGGTGGTCCAGTGCTTTCAGGTGGCCTTCGGCCAGGTCCATCACGTGGATGTAATCACGCACGCCGGTGCCGTCTTTAGTGGGATAGTCATCACCGAAGATGCCCAACTTCTCCAGACGGCCAATCGCGACCTGAGCAATATAAGGCAGCAGGTTGTTTGGAATACCGTTCGGATCTTCACCAATCTGGCCTGACTCATGCGCACCAACCGGGTTGAAGTAACGCAGGGCGATAACTTTGAAGTCAGGGTTCGCTTTGGCGTAGTCGCGCAGAATAAATTCCACCATCAGCTTCGACGTGCCGTATGGGCTGGTGGTGCCGCCGATCTGCGTGGTTTCCACATAAGGAACAGGTGCATCCGCACCGTACACGGTGGCAGAAGAACTGAAGATAAACTGGTTCACACCTGCCGCACGCATCTCTTCCAACAGCACCAGTGTGCCGGTGACGTTGTTCTGGTAATATTCCAGCGGCATGCGGGTGGATTCACCCACGGCTTTCAGGCCCGCGAAGTGGATAACAGCAGAGATATCGTGCTGGGCGAACAGGTCGCGCAGGCAGGAACGGTCGAGGATATCACCTTCACAAAAAACCGCTTTTTTGCCGGTCAGCTGTTCTACACGGTTGACCGACTCGCGTGAAGCATTGCTCAGATTGTCCAGTACCACTACGTCATCGCCGCGCTCAAGCAGCGTCAGAACAGTGTGTGAACCGATGTAGCCCGCACCACCCGTTACTAAAATGGCCATTTTGACTCCTTACCACCGCGCGGCTGCCGCGCGGTCATCGTGAGATTGGGATTATTTAGCGAGGATTTTCTGGATTTCTTCGCGGAACTCACGTCCCTGCGCGTTGTTTCTCAGACCCCATGAAACGAAGGCTTTCATATAACCCAGCTTACGGCCACAGTCAAAACTTGTGCCACTCAGCAGATGAGCGTCAACCGGCTGTTTTTTCGCAAGAGCAGCAATGGCATCGGTCAGCTGGTAACGACCCCATGCTCCCGGCTCCAGGTTTTCCAGCTCTGCCCAGATATCAGCAGAAAGCACATAACGGCCCACGGCAGCCAGGTCTGAACCCAGCGCCTGAGCATTTTCAGGTTTCTCAACGAAGTCAACGATCTGGCTGGTCTGGCCCGGGTTATCCATCACATCCTGAGTTTTGATCACCGAGTACTCAGACAGATCCGCTTCTGGCATATGATGAGCCAGCACCTGGCTACGGTGGGTCTCTTCGAAACGCGCCACCATGGCGGCCAGGTTATAACGCAGTGGATCGGCAGTAGAGTCATCCAGCAGCACATCTGGCAGGACCACAACAAAAGCTTCATCGTGCAGCATCGGGCGTGCGCACAGGATGGAGTTGGCCAGGCCCAGCGGCTGTGGCTGGCGGACGTTCATGATAGTCACGCCCGGTGGGCAGATAGACTGAACCTCGCTCAGCAGCGAACGCTTAACGCGCGCTTCCAGCAGGGCTTCCAGCTCGTAAGAGGTGTCAAAGTGGTTTTCAACTGCATTCTTGGACGCATGAGTGACCAGCACAATTTCCTTGATACCTGCCGCCACGCACTCGTCGATGATGTACTGAATCATCGGCTTGTCCACGACTGGCAGCATCTCTTTAGGAATGGCTTTTGTAGCAGGGAGCATGTGCATACCCAGACCCGCAACGGGGATAACTGCTTTAAGCTTGGTCATATTTTTTCCATATAAATGAAGTAAAAAACGTTCAACGATTATGCATTAAAGAGATGATTAGCAAGTATAATCTTAATCTGAAAATTTAGCAGCGCTGGCCTTCAAATTAGCGACAGATCACAGACAATCGCCACGAAATCTGTTTTATCCCGGCAATAAAAAAAGGCAACCTCCTGAGAGGTCACCTTTTTATTTTCTGGCTTTCAGATTATAACCAACCGGTAAACCATTCCGGCATCACAAATAAATTGTAATAACTGACCAGCCCCATGATCCCGGCAAACGCCACCGAGACGGAAACCCACTGACGGGCATAAGGCAGGAAGCGAATGCCAATCACCGGTTTGATAAAGAACGGGTGGGCAAAGGCTGAAATCAGCACCTGAGAGATCGACAGCGTCAGCGCCACGTACCAGACATTTGGATAAATCCAGGTGGTCGCCAGCACCAGCACCACAATGATGCTCGCCACGATATTCCAGTAGAACTCGACGTTGGTCCGGCCGTTTGCCTGCGATATCGCCCCGGTCAGGCCGCCCATCGGACGCAGCATACCAAACAGCAGCATCAGAGGGATCAGGTGTCCTACCGCCTCGTGCGAGGAGCCGTACAGCACCCGGACAATCACCGGCGACAGAATACCGATAGCCAGATACATCAGGCTGCTGAACAGCATAATCGCCAGCGTGCCTTTCAGGAATAGCTTCTGCAACTGCTCCGGTTCGTGTTGTTTCTCAGCAAAGCGTGGCAGCGCCAGACGGTTGATCACCGGTGAGACCAGCTTCAGCGGCTGCAGCACCAGCTCCTTCGCCAGCGAGTAAATCCCCAGCATTTCCGCGCCCATCACTTTACCGACGATCAGGGAGTCAGCCTGAGTACGCAGCTGGTTAATTGTCTGGGAACCCAACTGATAAACGCCATATTTGATCGAGCTGAAGAACGTGGCCTTATCAAATTCAAAGGTAGGCCGCCAGGATTTTTCACCAAACCAGATCATACAAAGAATACGCATAGCGGCGTTGGAAAATAATCCGAGAATTACAGCTGAAACATTGAGCGAAGAGTAATAAAGCATTCCGACGGTGAATGCAAACGCCAGGAATTTCGTCACCATCTCTATTTTAGCCAGCAGAACCATCTTCTTGGCTTTGATAAAGTGTGCCTGATATTGCGACAGTGAGCCGAGCACCAGGAAATTCAGGCTGGTCAGCATAATCAGTCCGGTCAGCTGCGGGATATGGTAGAAATAAGCAATCGGCCAGGCAATGGCGATTAACAGCAAACCAGTCAGCAGGCTGAGCAGAACATTCACCCAGTAGATGGTGCTCTGTTCTTTACGGGTGATGTTCTGGCGGTGAACGATATAGCTGCTCATCCCCATATCCTGTAGCACCATGGCCACCGCGAGAATAGCGTTGATAATGGCGAGGATACCCAGTTCATGGACTTCCAGTTTTCGTGCCAGCACGCCTAACTGCACCACCTGTAACGCGGCGGCAAAACAGGTACCGCCAAACAGCCATACGGCCTGGGACTTTAAACTACTCACGCAAGTTGCTCCAGAAGTTCAGCCAGCTGGCGGTAAGCAATGTGCTGGTTGAATTCCGTTTCCACCTTTTGACGTGCTGCCGCCACCACTGGTGCGATATCCACATCGCTTTTAGCCAGTTTTAACAGGATCTCTGAAAGCGCACGGGCATCGCCCTCTGGCGCCAGCCAGCCTGAAACATTATTTTCGATCAGTTCAGGAATACCGCTGTGGTCGCTGGAGACCACTGGCAGGCCCACGGCCATCGCTTCCATCAGCGCCACCGGGATCCCCTCCATATCACCGTCCGCTGCGGTCAACGAAGGCAGCAGGAAAATATCCGCTTCGTCAAGGTAGCGTTTGATCTCTTCCTGCGGCCTGAAGCCCACCATTTTCACGCAGTCTTCCAGATTGGCTGAGCGAATGGTATTGCGCAGCTCCTCTTCCATATCACCGTTACCAACAATGGTGTATTCGAAGTTAGCGCCCTGCTCTTTCAGGTGCTTGCAGGCTTCTACCGCCACACCTAACCCTTTCTTCTCGGTCAGACGGGCCACCGAAACGATACGCAGCGGCGAATGCAGACCATCCCGAACTTTGAGATTGAATTTCTCCGGCTCGATACCCATCCGCGTCACGTGGATCTTCTCCGGCGGACAACCCATGGCGATCAGTTTATTTTCCCACAGATGGCTGATCGGCAGCAGCAGTTCGGTCTGGCGGAACAGGTTGGTGTAGTCCAGCTTATGCTCCTCCAGAATATGGCGGCGGGAAATATCCGCGCCATGGAACACCGTGGCCTGCTTGCCGCGCAGCACGTTCAGTTCGCGCAGCTTGTTCGCCAGCGCACCGGCATAACCAAAATGCACGAGAAATACGTCAGCGGTGAAGGTCTGCTTCGCCCCGGCCACAATGGCCGGTAGCAGAAGTTTGCTGGACTGGGCGCCGTAGCGCCCGATGTTCAGCGATCGTATGGTGGTCGGACTGAGCATTTTTGGCAGCACAATCTTCAGACGCTGCTTGAGCTTCTCGGCGTTGGAAGAAGTATCTTCCGGCAGCAGATAGTGGGTTTTCTCAGCCAGATTGTAGCTGTCAAACGCACCATGTCGGTTATCCAGGTCGCCCGGGAAGACGGAGATGATCTCCACGTCATAGCCCTGATCGATAAAATACGTTACCTGATTCAGGACAAAGGTCTCGGACGCCACCGGAAAACGCATTGTGAAAAACGTAAGTTTCATCTGTTCACCCTAAACTCTGACGACGTCTTCAGTTATGTTGTTGCCAAGCACCCGCTCCTGAGCGACAGCGCTGTCAACCTGTTGTTTAACCGCTTCATAATTTTCAAGAATGCCGTAAACTTTGCTGATAATCGTTCCGTCCATCAGGCTTTTTACGTCCGAAGCCATTTCTGGCAGTCCAAGCTGGTTCATCACGCCCAGAGATTTGTGTTCATAGTTGATGGCCACAGCCGGCGTACCGAAATTCATCGAAATAATTGCCGAGTGGAGGCGGGTACCGATGGTGAGGTGACTCTCGCCCAGCAGAATGCCCAGCTCAAGGTCGTTAAACTCATCCATAACCACGTGGTATTTGTCTTTTTGTACCACGCGATCGCGCAGCGTCATCGCCACCATCCGGTCATCTTTATTGTAGCTGTCGATGCCCGTGCAGGTAGACAGGGCCACAACCTGATAGCCCTTGTCGATCATTGCGTTGATCACCTTACCAAACGCCATCTCATATTCCTGCTGGGTGACCCCAAGACGCTTGTCAAAAGGTGCCAGCTCGCGGACGGTGATCGCAATGGTTTTTGTTGAGGCGATCAGCTTCTGCCAGTGCAGCAGGTTATGGCCCGGCTGCTCTACAGAGCGGGCGCGAACCAGGAAGGCCGTATCCGCACCGGAAATCACTTTTTCCGTGGTGATATTACCCTGCTTCATCATCTCCAGACTCACGCTCTCGCGCAGCACCAGGCTGTTAACGCGGGAGAAGACGAAGTTGGCAATCTCGTTAAATCTTTCCTTCTGGAAAGGCCCCACGCTGTGCCCTACCAGATAAATGGGCTTCTTTGCCAGTAACGCGCAAAGGGAATGCTCAAACTGTAACGGACCATACAGGTCAACAAAGAATGAGCCACCAACCTGAATGACCGCATCATACTGCTTCAGCTTGTGGGTAAAATCCTGCAGGTATTTCGGCACGGAGAAAAACTTAAAGATGCCCTTGCCGCTGATATGCGCCATCATGATCTTCGGCATCAGACGACGTTTGACCTTATCGGTCAGTTTGTTCTTTCCCTTTTTGGTTTCGAGGAAAAGTTCGTCCGGCATAATTTCCTGCTGAAGCAGATAGCCTGAACTGGTTGGGTAGCGACTGATGACATCAATTTCCAGATCGTTCCTTGCAAGGTTAAGCGAGTCAATGAGGCCACGTAATATGGCACCATCACCACGGTTACCACAGGTATGATTGCCAACTAATAAAATCTTCATAAGAACTCCAGAAAAAAGCTTTTCATCCCACAGGACTAAGCCACCCATAACAGACTGATAAACATATATTTTTAACTAATGTATTCACCCGGTGAAAACTTTTAGCATCATTCGGAGCGCCCCCTGTCAGAGAGACCCGAGAATAGTCAGGAGCGGCTGACCCTGTCAGGCACCGCCCCCAAATTTTTACTTCCTGATAGCAAAATAGGGCACAGCAACCTGCTGGCCGTTTATGACCATCGAAATGTAGCCTTCCGCTTTGGAGGTATCGACCTCTTCTACTTTCAGCACACGTGACTGCATCAGCAGATCGCCCTGCTCATTGGCACCGATACCGGCTTTGCCGTTGTGCAGGGTAAAACGCTGAACGGCGCGGTGAGCGTTATCGCCAGATGGCTGTTTGACTTCCGCCATTTTGCTGTCGAAACGAGCACAGGAACCGGTCAGAAAACGATCTTTCGCGGTGGACTTCATCAGTACGCCAGCAGACGCTAACCAGCCTGCCAGTTTGACGTAGACGCGAACGTCGGTGTCATGCGGTGTCTCAATCATCACATCAACGATCGGACTGGCGCCTTCCGCGTGCCAGCTCGCTTCAAACTTATGCGTTTTACGCTGCAGGTTGATGATCGCCTTGCCACCGGTGGAGATGCCATCGACCACCTTCTCCAGCGTATTTTTACCGGTGCCATTGCTGAAACCGGCCTGACCGAAGATCTCGACTTCCCAGTTATCCCCCACTTCGGGGCTGTAGATATTGCCGAGTTCGTACCACTTTTCCTGGTTGGTGTTGTTCACCAGACGGAAACGTGAGGTCAGGTAGTTGTACTTCATGCTGCCATCAACGGCGACGCCATAGGATTCAACGCGCGTTGACCCCTGCTCGAAGGCGCTCAGCCAGGCACCGTCGGCGCGTGAGTTATCAATCCAGCTCCCGGCCTGCAGATTAGTCTGGCGCATGTTCAGTCGTGAGTTGTGCGCAATCAGCGGGTTTTTGCAGGTCTCCAGGCTCAGCGCATCGATAATCCACTGGCCGTTGGAGATATTGCCCGGATTCTCCGAGTGTTCAATCCAGCCGTTATGGATCAGCGACTGGCTGCAGCGATCGAGGTTCAGCACCATGCCTTTTGAACAGTGCTGCGCGTTAAAGTTGGACAGCTCGATAGCCGTGCTGTGATCCCACTTGCCGGTCTTCTGACCTGACCAGACTGACTTGATCACATCGCCGGTACACTTGCTGGCGTACCATTGATCGATCTTACAGTCGAGGGTATCCATCAGGCTCAGTGCGGTGCCACCCAGCGCATTGAAGCGCAGACAGGCCCCGCGGAAGAACTGGCCGCCCGGACATTTATTATCAAAGAAGCCCTGCTCATTCGGGCGGCCGTCGGTCTGGCCATTAACAATCAGGTTGCTAATTTCCACCCATCGGGCGTTGACCTGGAAAATGAAATCAGACTTGCCGTCTGAGATAATGGTGGTCGCCGGGAAGTAACCGAAGTTGACCATTGCCCCGGAGATACGGAAGAAGCGGGTTGTCTCTTTCGCAAAATTACAGCCGCTGACGAAGAAGGTTCCCGCCGGGAACTGCACACAAATCTGCTGGTTAGACTTCTGAGACCACTCATACATTGCCCGGATAGCCGGTGCAGCATCGGTCTTACCGTCATCAATGGCACCGAAATCAAACAGGGTCAGATGGTTAAAGTCCTGTACCACACGACGCCAGTGGAAATCAGCCCCTGAGAAGATCACACCGCCATCGTCCGGCGCGGCGCTGAGGCTGCCGACAAATTCGCCGCCACCCTCTTCCTGACCGTCGTGCCAGCTGCTGAGCTTCACCTTCGCACCTTCAAAAAGTGGGCGGGTCTGGCGTAATTCAGCGACCGAACCAATTTCACCAATCAGCTGATAGCCTGCGGGCTGCGCGAGGCGCTGACTGAAGTTATTGGCCCCCGGACGGCTGACGTCCGGAATGTTGAACAGCACGTGGCCATTGTCATCCACCACCGCCATTGAGTGGGCCGGATTGGCGATCAACGCAGCGTTATCTGAGATAAAATGCTGGAAATTACCCCGGTTCAGCGTCACCGGCTGTTCAATTTTCGATAACTTACCGCTGGCGTTACGCAGGAACAGATCGGTCAGGTTACCCGGTCGGGTTGGGTCTGTACCGGCCTTGCCGATATAGAGTTTGCCGTTGAAATTCTTCCAGAAACGATCCGGCATGGTATAGATATTTTCCGGTGTCAGGATCGGCACATCTTCCTTTGGTATATCACCCGCATTGACGTCCGTCAGTGAAACGGAAGCATTCTTTTTCGCGGCCTGGCTGGAAAACGAACTCACAGAAAGGGCTGCAAGAATCGATGAGAACCCGGTAATTAATTCTCTTCTTTTCATTCATGTAATCCCATAGTCATTAGTGTGGCGTGAATGTGTTTCCAGAGGATTAATTTTTTAAACAAGCGAGAGCCAGGTTTCTTTGATGACCTTGCCGTCAAATTTCAGGGCTGTGGTTTTAGTTTTTTCGCTCATGGCGTGGAACAGCTCATCGTTGTGCGCGAGCTGGTTCATTTTTTCGATAAAGCTGGCGCGATCGTTCATTGCCACCAGGAAACCATCTTCGTTGTTGTTGATGATCTCCTGCGGGCCGGTCGGGCAGTCATAGGCTACCACCGGTAACGACCATGATTTCGCTTCAAGCAGGACCAGCGGCAACCCTTCATAACGAGAGGTCATCAGGGCCATATCACTGTCGCGATAATAGTCGTTGATGTTGGAAACTCGCCCGACGAAGGACACGCTGTCCGAGATATTCAGCGAAGCGGCTTTAGCAATCAGCTCATCTTTCAGCTCGCCGTCACCGGCAATCGCCAGCTTCCATTGTGGATTGGTGGCCTGGAACCCCTGCCAGACATCCAGCAGAAGGTCGAAACCTTTCTGGAAGTCGAGACGGCCCACGGCCAGCGCCTGATAATTACGCTGAGTACGCTGGAAATTTTTGTACACCACCGGGTTGGGGATAGTTTTACTTGGCATGCCCCACTGCGTGAACACCGAGTCATCTTTGTCGGTCAGAACGATGACGCGGTCGTAATAGCGCAGAAAGAGATATTTGAGGAACTTAATTGGTTTGCTGAAGGAGTTGATCGCAATGTGCTCGCAGGCGTAGGTTTTCGCCTTTTTCTTTTTCAGCGACAGCAGGCTGTGCAGCGCAAACATCACGCTCAGACGCCCCATGCTGATCAGAAAAACAGCGTCAAAACCTTGCTGATTAATCTGCTTTACGGCACTGCGGATCGGATTGCTGTCACCGGCAAAACTGACAATCTGTTTCACCTTTTCGAACGGGTAAAACGGCTTGCCTGAGCCTTCCAGTGAATAGACCGTCACTTCATGTTCATCGCCCAGACACTCGGACATGAAGTTACAAATGTTCTCGGTTCCGGCATAGGAATAGGCGTCTTTAATCACCAGCACTATCTTTTTCATCGCGGACTCGCCACCTCAATCACTTCAATGTTAAAAACCTGCGCTACCGGGCAAACAGTGCCAGCGGTCAGCCCAGGCTACGGCGTTTGTCATTGCAAGACTGAAACGTTTCAAGCCGGCAGGTTATCTGTGCTTCAACGTGAACAGAACCCCGTTAACCATGTACCAGAGATAATAGTAATACACTTTCAGAGGATTGTTTTTATAGATAAATCTTAATAAATCGAGATGCCACTTCGCCGCTTTATTTTTATTGCGCGACAGGGAATCACCCAGCTCATAATAAATAACCAGGTTTCGGTCAATAACCCGGGCCTGTTTGTACTGATCGAATAATTCATAGAGAAAAAGGAAGTCTTCGTGGCCCTTTTTCTGAAAGAAAATCTGGCGGGCCGGACGACGGTAGCAGACGGAAGAGAAGCAGATACGGAACTGCTTTTTCACAAAGTTCTCTTTCATCAGATAAGGTTTGCCGTAGGTGACGTCATAGGCTTTGGTACGCGATTTATAGCCGTAATGAGAGATCACCAGGTCGTCACCGGCGGCCAGCGCCTGCACCTGTAGCATCAGCTTGTCTTTTTCCCACTCATCATCGCTGTCAAGGAAGGCAATAAACTCCTCGGTCGCGGCCTTCAGCCCCACGTTGCGGGTTTCTGCGGCACCAAGGTTCACCTCGTTGCTGAGAATGGTGATACGCGGATCGCGGCAGTGTTCCTGCACGAAGGCCAGCGAATCGTCGGTTGATTTATCGTTTATCAGATATATCCGCCAGCCCGTCCAGGTTTGATCAAGTACCGACTGTACCGCGCGTAAAACTGTGTTACGGGCGTTATACATAGGGATGACAATGCCTACTGTGCCGATTTGATTATTCATCTGAAATCCTGCATGTGAATCGTGGAAGACCAAAATTGGGAATAAAAAAGGCCAGATTACCTGGCCAGTGACTCAAAAAATTCGGAAGAGCGGCGCAATACTGTAACCGTCTATCGACTGAACGGAGAGGATAGTGTTGTACGCCAGGTAATAGGTCGTCATGGCGAACAGCAAACCGAAGTTGAGCAGCGGGTTTCTGATGCGCAGCATGAGAAACGACAGCAGCAGCGGTTCCGTGTGCAGGAACAGGTTACCCACCCTTCCTCCGAGAATTGAGAAGTCGGAGAAGACGATACGCACGGCCGCACCGGCAGAATACGCAATGAGCAGCATGTACGCCAGCCGGTCTTTGGGTTCGATTGGCTTGTTAAAATAGACCACAGTGAAGAACATAATAAACGCTATATTCTTCAGGTTAGCCAGACCGAACACCGGTGACGCCACGTCAAAGGTGGTCCCGCTGTAGCCCATTGCCCTGTCACCGATTGCCGGGACTATCCCCAACGAATCAAGGAACAGCTTTTTGCCGCCGATCAGTCCAAGTGGAATAGCCGCAATTACCATCGCAATACCGAAGTACTTGCGCTCTTTCAGGAACAGGAATGGCGTCACCATCAACACGGCATAACCGGTAGAGTGTGACTGGCTGCTCAGCACAAGGAAGATGACCGCCAGCAGGTATTTTCTGCCCGCCGCGGTACAGATACAGGCCACGGCAAAGGCACTCGACAGACCAAAACGGATCTGGTTCATGTCTTTGTTGATAAACAGGTGCGCGGAGTAGAGACACAGCGAGCACAGAATCAACGGCGAATATTTTTTATAGATAAAGGCGTTGGTAGTTACCGCAATAAAAGCCACAAACAGCAGGAAATAGTAGCTGTTATGCGTAAACCAACCCAGCACCCAGGCCAGAATCATGAACAGGTTTTCGTAGCGATAGACATCCGCTACCGTTGAGTACCCTTCCATGCTGGTCTGTCGTGAAAAGTCATGGAAGAACCCAAGATACTGCCAGTCATCTATCCCTGAGCCCGGCCCACGCATCCCGGCGAACAGGATCAGAACCACGGTTCCTATAAAGAAAAAATAGGTAATGACACGTTGGGTTTTCGGCTGTGCTGACTGGTTAATGGTGGCCAGTTCAAAAAGACAAAAAACGAGCAGTGTGTAGCTTATTATCCAGTATATGGCCATTCTTATCCCCACAAGGCTAGTTTTCCGGGACGAAAACTAACGCTATTTACCACCTAATCGCTCTCTGACCTTATCCTTGAGACGATTGATAAAGTAGGTGCGGTTATCTTTATTTGTTAAGAAGAAATAACGGATAAAACTGACGCTGGCCTGCAGTGATTTTCCATCCATTTTATAGCGCAACGGCAGTTTATACGCTTTGTAGGTGTTGATATCGCGCTGCGTCAGGTGAGGCTTCATCTTATCAAGCCAGAAGAAGGAGTATTTCACCGACTCGCCTTTGTGTTTGGAGCCAAACGAGGAAACCAGGTGATAGTTTGCCAGCGGCTGAGCAATCATCACAAACTCGTAGCCTTTTTTATCTGCCCGGATACAGAAGTCATAGTCCTGATGACGGATATATTGCGGATCGAATTTGATGTCTTCCGCATATTCCCGCTTCAGTACAATGGTGCTGGTCTGGATAAAGCCGTAGCAGCCAAACAGATACTCGGCCACGGTTTCATTGCGTGCGACCGGCTGCATCGGCATCACCTTCAGGAATTTGCCATCCTGAATGATATTGACCTGGCTGAAAATGATGGTTTTCTGTTTACCCTGCGCTTCCAGCTCACGAATGGTTTTCAGTGATTCCGCCAGCTTGTCCTTGTGCCACTCATCGTCAGCATCCAGGAAGCAGATATAGTCCCCTGTCGCCAGATCGATCCCTTTATTACGGGCAGCAGAACCAAACAACTTCTCCTGTGAAAGCACCAGCTGGATCTTCAGCTGGCTGTAATTTTTCACCACTTCGGCAAGCTGTTCAGCATCAGCGGACTTATCGTCAATGATGATCACTTCAAAATTCTGATAAGTCTGCGCGGCCACACAATCCAGCGTGGTCACAATAGAGTCGGATGCATTGTATGCAGGAATAACAATCGAGAAGAAAATATCCTTCATTACCAGCTACCTTTTTTACGTCCAGTTGAAACGGCCTGGAACACTCAAAACCGCAGAAAAGTCAGCCAGGAACTCTTCACGTAAGGCGAAAGGTTCCCGCCTGTTTAGTTAGCTTTTTGCATTCTGCTTGTAGTTGTAATCGTAATAGTCATAACCGTAGCCATAGGCATTGGCTGCTTTACGCACCACGGCGTTCAGGATAACGCCTTTCACTTCGATACCATTCTGAGCAAAGCGGCGATAGCTGAACTCAACCTCACGCAGGGTGTTAGTCTCGAAGCGAGCCACCATCAGTGAGGTTCCCGCCAGCTTGCCGATAATGGAGGCGTCCGTTACCGCCAGGATTGGTGGCGTATCGATCAACACCAAATCGTAGTTTTTGCTCGCCCATTCCAGCAGCTCGCCCAGACGGCTGTGCATCAGCAGTTCGGATGGGTTCGGTGGAACCTGACCGCGTGGGATAAAGTCGAAGCCGTACGGCCCGCTCTGAATCATCTCAGTGCTGAAAGTTTTTTTACCGGACAGCACGTCGGACAGACCGGTTTTATTCGCGGCACCCAGCAGCTCATGGGTATAACCACGGCGCATGTCACCATCGATAAACAGCACTTTCTGATCGGCTTTCGCCACCAGCGTCGCCAGGTTGGAACAGATAAAGGTTTTACCAATCCCCGGGCTGGCACCGGTAATCATCAGAATGTTGTTTTTCGCTTCCATCATCGCGAAGTGCAGGCTGGTACGCAGACTGCGAATAGCTTCGATAGACAGGTCAGTTGGGTTACCCAATGCCAGCAGCGAGTTATGCGGATCAACTTTTATCTGCGAACCACGGCGGGCCAGCGCTTCAGCATCACGCTTACGCTGCCATTCGGACAGAGGGACGCTGGCGTAGACGTTGATGCCACGCTCTTCCAGCTGATCCGGACGGTCGATGCCGTGGTGGAACAGCGCTTTCAGCAGGATATAACCCACCGACACCACGCCACCCAGAATCATGCTGGCCAGGATCACCAGCAGCTTTTTCGGTGCGACCGGAGCAGCAGCTGTCTCAGCATGGTCAACGATGCGCACATCGCCCACGGTACTGGCTTTACTGATGTTCAGTTCCTGCTGACGGTTCAGCAGCTGCATGTAAATTTCCTGACCGGACTGAACGTCACGGGTCAGACGCACGATTTCCTGCTGAGTAGCTGGCATCTGACCAATTTTCTGATTCAGACGTTTCTGCTCATCTTCCAGCGTCTGGCGTTTTTCCAGCAGCGCCCGGTAGGTGGGGTGATCTTTCTTGAACAACTGCGACACTTCCGCTTCACGGAAGGTCAGTTCGTTCAGCTGGCTCTGGATGCTGACTGAAGAGTCCAGCGCAGATTTCGCTTCCAGTGACATATCCACGGAATCATTCTGACGACGATAGGCGTTCAGCTTATCTTCTGCGGCATCCAGTTTGGAGCGCACATCCGGCAGCTGCTTCTTCAGGAACACCAGGCTTTTTTGGGCTTCAGCCGATTTACGGTCAATGTTCTGGTCAACGTAGTTGTTGATAATCTGATTCAGCACGGTGCTGATCTGCACCGGATCTTCACCCAGATAGGTCAGGCCCAGTACACCGGTGTCTTTTCCTTTATCGGCAACAGTCAGGTTATTGGTCACCATACTGATAGCCTGCAGCTGGGTCAGTTTGGTCACGGTGAAATCCGTACCCGGATCGGCCTGCTGAATGCTGTTAACCTTCATGGTCACACCATTGTGGTTTTCCAGCTGCCCGACTTTACCTTTGAACAATTCATTACCATCTTTGCTGACGGTATAACTGTCCGGTCCGGTAACTTCCAGCTGCATAACCGGCTTTTCCCAGCTGACCGGGATACTCAGTTGTGAAACGGACACCTGACCCGGTTTGTTACCCATCAGACGGGACAGGCCCTTACCGATGACCGGCAGATAGTTCTGCTGCACCAGCGCATCCAGGCCCAGGTCCTGCACAGTTTTGCCAATAACCAGACGGGAGGTCACGATTTCCACTTCTGTCGCAGACATCGGCTGCGCGTTCGGCATCATCTGGCTAAGGTCATTCAGCACGGTATTGGCGTTTTTGTCTTCCACCTGCACCATCGCATCCGAACTGTAAATCGGCGTGGCGAACAGAACGTACAGGGTGCCGAGCAGCATAAACAGAGCCGTAACAGCAACAATTACCCAACGATGATCAACAAGCTGTCCCACGAGATGCGCCAGGTCCCATCCGGATGAGTCCTCTTGCGACGCTGACGGTGCCTTACTTTTTATATTCATGGATAATCCCAACTATCGGCTTAATGCGTTGACCCATTTCTGGGCAGCGTTTTCGAGTAATCCGTACGTGGCTTCATAGGCATCGCGGCTTTTCTTGTAGGGATCCGCTATTTCCTGTTGGTTGAGCCAGTGGCCAAATAACATGGTCTTGCCACGAACGGAGGGGTTGATGCGGTTAACCAGATCGACATGTTTTTTTTCCATTACCAGGAGCAGATCGTAATCCCGGCACATGCCTGAGGTCAGCTGGCGGGCGATATGCCCATCCAGCGAGAGCCCGTGTTCACTGGCAACGCTGCTTGCGGTGTCGTCAGCCGCGTGACCCACCACGGCACTCAATCCGGCTGAGGCGATGTCCTTGCCTGGCAGAGCCGTTTTGAGCATCCGCTCCGCGGTAGGAGAGCGGCAGATATTGCCGACGCAGACCACTAAGATTGAATTAATCATAATGTTCTCCGGTGGTTACCAGTTATGAATAATCTGGGCGTTTTCGCTGGCGTTGTAGATACCGGTGATGGTTGGGACCAGCTGAGAAACGACACGGTTCCAGCGTGCCAGAGGCGTCGCCGTCACGTAGACGATGTCATACGGCTGCAGCTGGAACTCTGAGCCCATGACCATGGCCGATGCGTCTTTGACGTTCAGCTGGTAAATGTTGGCAATCTTCTTACGGTTCGGTCCTTTGGTCGGACGAATAACGAACACGCCGGTCGCATCCGCCACGGCCTGGTCCATACCCTGCGCGTTACCCAGTGCTTCAGCCAGTGTCATACCGGCGCGGTCCATCTTCAGCGTCGCCTGCTGTTTTACTTCGCCCATCACGAACACTTTCAGGTCGTCGTTACGCGGAATATAGAGAATGTCGCTTGGGTACAGCAGGTGGTTCTGCGACAGATCGCCGTTCTGCATCAGAGCCTGTAAGGAGATTGGAATTTCGCGACCATTATGGGTCAGCACCACATTACGCCAGTCGGCGTTAGCAGTCAGGCCGCCCGCGGCGTTAACCGCATCAAGGATAGTCAGCGGCACGTTGGTTATTGGCTGCTGGCCGGAGGTGGTCACTTCGCCCGTCACGTAAGCTTTCTGTGACTTAAAGGAAGCCACGCTGACGTCAACCTGAGGGCTTTCGATGTACTGTGCCAGACGATTAGCAATCTCGTTACGCACTTCCTGAACGGTACGCCCTGCCACGCGAACACGGCCGATGTACGGATAGAAAATGGTGCCATCGGAGTGGACCCAGTTACCCGTATCGCTGGCGCTACGGTACTGACCTGCCGGGGTGGTTAATTCCGGGTGATCCCAGACGGTCACGGTCAGTACGTCGCCGATACCAATCCGGTATTCGTAGCTCTGCAGCTCGGTTTGCAGCTCAGGGTTAGGCTGGGCCACAACGGGTTTTGGTTTCAGTTGCTCAACCAGGCCTGGGGTGAGTGGAAAGACGTTGACGTACTTATCGATATCGAAATCGCTATCCTGCTGCTTGATAACATCTTTTCCGCTGGTCGAAATCGTTGAGCCAGGCACCACGGTACAGCCGGAAAGCAGGGTAGCCGTTATCAACAAGGGTAATACTTTCGTTTTGATTGTAATCATCTATATCATCGCTATCAGTAATTTGATTGATAGTGGCGAATCCGCCGCTGTGTAGCGTCATGCAAAAGTAATAAGGTGAATCACTTGATCAGGCACTGTAACTGTCGGTCATTATCTTAAACTCCCTATCCTTTTTTATGCCTTGCCGGTTTGATTAAAGCCGACGCTTAACATTCGTCAAAAAAAAGTTTGTTTAGCACGCAAGTCAATGACAGTTAACAGTCAATAGACGCCAGCACTGCCGGTACATCAGCACCGGCAGGACAGAAAAACGCTTCTGTCAGTAAGCGCCATCGCGCTTCAAAACTACCCCAACCGTTTTGAACAGGATGGCGATATCGTTCCACAGTGACCAGTTTTTCACATACCAGGAGTCAAAGTAGACGCGAGTTTCGTAATCCACATCATTACGGCCACTGACCTGCCACAGGCCAGTCATACCCGGTTTAGCCATGAAGTAGTAATCCACATCACCGGCATAACGCTCCAGCTCATCTTCAATCACCGGACGCGGACCGACCAGGCTCATCTCGCCGCGCACCACATTCCATAGCTGTGGCAACTCGTCGAGACTGGTTTTTCGGATAAAGTGACCAATACGTGTAATACGCGGGTCGTTTTTCAGTTTGAAATCTTTGTCCCACTCCGCCCGGGCAACCGGGTCGGTACGCAGAACTTCTTCCAACACTTCTTTCGAGTTCACAACCATCGAGCGGAACTTCAGGCATTTAAACTTGCGCCCGTTCAGCCCCACACGTTCGTGACCATAAATTGGGTTACCGCCGTCGCGGGCGACCATAAAGATCAGTACCGCCAGCGCAGGCATCAGCATGATGATAATCCCCAGTGCGCCGACAATATCAAACGCCCTTTTGACAAAGCGTGAAGTCCGCTTGGCAAGATTGTTGCTGACCCGCAGGATCATCACTTCATGGCTGAAAATATATGCCATATCCGTGCCATAAAGCGGAACGCCGCGTAATGAAGGTATCACGGAAACGGAGCGGCAGTTATGTTTAGCCAGATTCTTCAGCCACAGATCGCGGTGATGGCTCTGTTCAAATTCAACCGCAACGATAAATTGCGTGTCGCCGTTAACCATCTGCCATAAGGCGTCTTCTTCACGGATCACCGGAATACCGAACAGGGCAGGAGCAGGAGTAGTACCATCCACATCGTAGAATGCCACCACGTCAAAGCCCATCACCTCTTCACTCTGCAGCGCCATATAGGCTTCTTCCGCATTTTTACCGCTGCCGATAATGATCGACTGACGCTTCCACAGACCATAATGATTCAGCAGGCGTTTGATCACCGCACGGCCAACCGGAATAAATACCAGTGCCAGTAACCAGGTCAGGATCCAAATCCATCGGGAAAGTTCCCATTTAGATAAAGCGGTAATTGACAAATCGATAACGGAAAAAATCAGGACACTTCTGAATATTTCCTTAAGCTCAAACCAGAATGGTTTGCGATAGGTATAGTGGCGCAGGCGAACCCAGAACCAGCCGATACAAATCACAGAGAGGATAATATGTGTAGCAATTTTCAAATGCAGATCTTGTGCAGGAATATCATCAAGCAAATTACCTGGTAATGCATTCATCAATAAGATTGCAATAAACAAAGAGGCATTAAAAAAAATCAGGTCTGAAAGTGCCAGTGACAGTTTAATTAACAGCCCTTTAAAGGTGAATTCTATATCGCGCATAGTTAACTCTTAATTTTTTCTTCGGAAGCCTGTGATTTATTAATTTCCACCGCTGAAAATAATTGCGTGTTTTCTCATCACGTCATTTATTACACAGGAAACGTATTTGGGAGTCGTGCTAAAAGGTCATCGTAACTGGCGGTGCGGCGTGAAATTAGACATGTAAAATCAACAACAAAGAGGGTGAAAAATGCAGCGAAACGGACCAGACCCGCCCTTTCGTGACACGCTACCGCCCCTGGCTTGTAGCTGCCAATGTGCTGTAACGCGCTTTCACCTTGTTGCTTTTATCCTGTCCTCTCCGATCGGCAGGCTCATGCATTAGCCATCTTACGCATCCTGCAACCGGACGAAAAAGACGCGCCTTGCTAATCGTTACATTAACGCAGACATTTACTAACACGTTGCTATACTAGTTATTACTGGCCTGTTTACAAGAGTCTGCCCGCACCCGCACTGTCTTTTAGGATTAAGACTACCTTTCGCTCCAGTCTATACCGTGCATTTCATCTTTTGCCTCCGGATAAAATTCAGAATAATTCGATCTAAAAATAAGAATAATCCTGAACGCTTCGTCTTCACGCTATAAGTATCCCTCAGTTCACAGCTCTGACCTATGCGAATTGTCCTGAAAATAAAACGGCGGATATTCCCCAGATTTATCCTGGTAATTTCAAATGATGATAATCCCGTGGCTGGCGATAATCTGAGCCTGGGTCAGCCCGCACGGCTATTATTTGTTGAATCGCGCTGCGTTCACTATCATCATGAGCATTCCTGTAACCTGTAGTGGTGAGCGTGTGATGTTCGAATGGATCGCCGATCCGTCAATCTGGGCTGGGCTGGTCACCCTGATCGTGTTAGAGCTGGTGCTGGGCATTGATAACCTTGTGTTCATTGCCATTCTGGCAGAGAAACTTCCCCCCTCGCAGCGCGACCGGGCCAGGATAACGGGTCTGATGCTGGCGCTGGTCATGCGTCTGCTGCTGCTGGCTTCTATCTCCTGGCTCTCTTCCTTAACCTCTCCCCTCTTCACACTGGCTGGGCACCCTTTCAGTGCACGTGACCTGATCATGCTGGTTGGCGGCGTGTTTCTGCTGTTCAAGGCCACCATGGAACTGAACGAACGGCTGGAAGGAAAGGACGAGGATGAAAATCCACAAAAGCGTGGTGCTAAATTCTGGCCGGTAGTCGCGCAAATAGTGGTCCTGGACGCGGTGTTCTCGCTGGACTCGGTAATTACTGCGGTTGGGATGGTGGATAACCTTGCGGTGATGATGGCAGCGGTGATTGCCGCCATCCTGCTGATGCTGCTGGCCAGCAAGGCGCTGACCCGATTTGTTAACGAACACCCGACGATTGTGATCCTCTGCCTCAGTTTCCTGCTGATGATTGGCTTCAGCCTGGTGGCGGATGGCTTTGGCTACCATATTCCGAAAGGCTATCTCTACGCCGCGATCGGTTTCTCGGTGATTATCGAGGCACTTAATCAGCTGGCGCAGTTTAACCGCAGGCGTTTTCTCTCGGCGAAGTCGCCCCTGCGTAAGCGCACTGCCGAAGCCGTGCTGCGCTTACTGCGCGGCAGCCATGAACAGGCAGAGCTGGATGCTGAAACCTCCTCGCTGGTAGCTGACAACGCAGAGGATCGCGCGATCTTCAATAAGCAGGAGCGGATGATGATTGCCCGGGTGCTGAGGATGGGACAGCGCACCGTCAGCAGCATCATGACTTCGCGTCACGATATTGAGCACATTGACCTGAGTGAATCGCCGGAGAAAATCATGGCGCTGCTCGACAACAACCAGCACACGCGACTGGTGGTGACGGAGAACAGCGACGATCCTCTTGGCGTGGTGCACGTGATCGATCTGCTGAAGCAGGCGCTGCATGGCGACAGCCTGGATATCCGTGCACTGATCCGCCAGCCCCTGGTCTTTCCGGAGCAGCTCACTCTGCTCCCTGCCCTTGAACAGTTCCGCACAGCCCGCACCCATTTTGCTTTTGTGGTGGATGAGTTTGGCTCGGTGGAAGGGGTAGTGACATTAAGTGACGTGATGGAGACGATTGCCGGTAATCTGCCCAACGAAGGAGAAGCGATCGATCCGCGCTATGACATTCAGCAAAATGTTGATGGCAGCTGGACAGCGAACGGGCATATGCCTCTGGAAGATTTGGTAATGTACGTTGAACTGCCGCTGGATGAGAAACGCGAATTCCACACGCTGGCCGGTCTGCTGATGGAGCATATGCAGCGGGTGCCGCAGGAAGGAGAAGAGATTCAGGTCGGCGAGTACCTGTTCCGTACTCTGCAGGTGGAGAGTCACCGTGTGCAGAAGGTGCAGATTATTCCACTGAAGGTGGAAGAACCGGATTACGAAGTTTAAAAAAGTCGCTGTTAAGGATATCAGCGACTCTTTTTCTTACGGTTATAAATCCTTGATCAGCTTCTGCACCGAACTGTTCTTGTCGCTGCTCTGATTACGGTCCGACCACTGCTTCAGCCGTTTCTTCGCTTCGTCCTGCAATTGCTGACGCAGAACCTGATCGACCTGCAGCGAGTAGTTCAGCGACGACCACGGACCGTAGATCCTCAGCGGCACCGGCGTTTGCTGCAATCGGCTTACCAGTGCATCATCGCCCTGCCAGCCTTTGGTCACCGTCACGCCAAAGGTAATATCCGCCTGCTGATCCACCAGGTTCACACCGCCCTTCCCGCTGTAGTCCAGCATTGAGGAGTGCCCCTGCAAATCACCAAACGTCAGTTGGCCGTTGTTGAGCTTCGCGCTGCCTTTAATCTGCTGCAGATTGCTGCCATCTTCCGTTTTCGACGGACCACGAACCCGGCTGCTGTTACGTTCAACTGCGCGCTGGATCATCTGCTGGAAGTTCAGACCGGCCATCTGCGCATTGTTCAGACTCAGCTCTGCACTCCCCTGCCAGGCGCGCTTGAATGACGGTACCGTCAGGCCGGTCCCGGTGAAATTACCGGTCAGCGACAGATCGCCACTTAAGGATTGCGGCATATCAAAGGCCTTCAACAGCGGCGCAACAGCAATATTCTGCAGTGAGGGTTGAAGAGCAACCTGCGTTTGCGGGCTGCGAATATTCACCGTGCCCGGCAGCGAGAAAGTCCCGTTACCGGCTTTACCGCTCAGCGTGGCTAACTTCAGCAGACCATCAGTACTGCTGGCATTCAGCGCCACCTGGTCAAAGTCCATCCCGCGCCAGCGCATCTTGTCAACCGCCAGCGCCAGACTTCCGTCCAGCGCATTCAGCGGCGAATCGGCATTGTCATGCTCCGTCGGCTGTGAAATCACCGGTCCCGGGCCGGAGCGTTGTGCCTCCACGCCTTGCGTGTCGCTGACGTTCGCGGTTTCCAGCCCCAGCAGCGAATCCATATTCAGCATTGCCGAGTGCAGAGCAATCTTCAGTTGTGGCCGCCCGGCCAGCGTGCCGCTTGCGCTGCCTTCAAGCTGGCTGTCATTGGCGCTGACCGCCATCTCTTTCAGGCTGAAGGCCTGGTTATCACCCCGCCAGTCGGCCTGCATTTTCGCCTGCCCCTTCAGCCCCTCGGTGGGCAAATCGGCCCCGGTCAATTGGTAATCCAGCTGGTTAATCATCGCAGAAAGGTGCTGTGGATAACGGCTGAGATCCGCATCAGCATTGATACTGACCAGCAGTTCACGCTGATCGCGGCTGATACGGCTGCTCATTTCAATGTGTGCCTGCCGCCGCTGATTCTGCGAAAGCTGTAGGTTCAGATCGCGCACGTTAAGCTGCTCGCCGTTGCTCTGCTGCCAGATCAACAGGCTGTCAGCCACGCGCAGCTGGTCGATATCGAATTTCCAGCCGTGGCTGCTTTCCGGCGGAGCTGAATCAGCAGGCCCGACCGGCGCATTGGCAGGGCTTTGTGCTTCGCTGTCTGGCGTCAGGCGGACCACCGCCCCTTTTAACATCACCTGTTTTACCGCCAGTTGATGGGAAAGCAGAGGAAGCAGCTTGACATCCAGCCGCATGTTGCTGGCGCTGACCAGCGGCTGCTGTGCACCCGGGGCGGTCAGGGTCATCTGGCCAGAGAGAATGCTGAGCTGCGGCCAGACGTGCCAGCGGAGATCGCCATTGAGCGCCAGGCGGTAACCGCTGCGCTGTTCAACCTGCTGGGTCATATAGGCGCGAAAATCATTGGGATTGACCAACAGCACCAGCGCAGTCATTCCGGCCACAATTACCACCAGCAGAATCGCCAGCGTGGTAATGAATCTTCTCATGCCTTCCCCTTAATCAATCCTTATCAATCCTGCTGGCGTCCGCGCCCTGCTGTCCTTTGTACTTCGCGTCCTGACGACGGTTATAAGGACGGGCGGCAGGCCCGGAAAGCGGCTCAAAACTCAGCGCGCCAATCAGCATGCCCGGACGCAGCGCCAGCGGCAACTTACCTGAATTATAGAACTCCAGCACAATCCGGCCCTGCCAGCCCGGATCAATGCGGTGCGCGGTAACGTGAACCATCAGTCCCAGACGGGCCAGCGACGATCGCCCATCCAGCCAGCCAACAAGGTTATCGGGCAGCGTAACGGACTCCAGCGTCACGGCCAGCGCCAGTTCTCCCGGGTGCAGGAAAAAGGCCTCGCCTTCGGCCAGCACAATCTCATCGCTCATCACGCGATCCAGCGCGGCGCTGACTTCATCCTTCGGGCCACTCAGGTCAATAAAGGCCGCAGTATGACCGCGGAAGGTTCTGAACAGGTTGCCCAGACGCACGTCAACAGTCGCGCCATTGATTCGTTCAACCGGCGGACGAGGGGAAATCTCCAGCTGACCATTATCCAGCCAGGCTTCAATATCGCGGTCGCATAATCTCATCGGGGGTACTCCATAAAAGTCAAAGTGAGCTATCCGGCTCTGCACCACTGCACATCCTGTACAGGGACCGGCAACCTCTCAGCGGCTACCGGAGTCAGCCGGGCTATTCGAAGAACTGATTGATTTTCGCCTTGAGAATATCAATCGCAATGCGGTTTTTACCGCCGCGAGGCACGATGATGTCGGCGTACTGTTTGGAAGGTTCAATAAACTGTAAGAACATCGGGCGGACGGTCTTCTGGTACTGAGCCATTACCGAATCCATTGAGCGGCCTCGCTCGTTAACGTCCCGCTTCATGCGGCGCATCAGGCAAATATCCAGTGGCGTGTCGACAAAAATAGAGAAATTCATTTCCTGACGGAGGCGCGCATCGGTCAGCAGAAGGATCCCTTCCAGAATAATCACTTTTTTAGGCTTCAGCTGCAGAGTTTGCCCGGTACGGGTATGCTCAACATAGCTGTAAACTGGCAGATCAATCGGCTTCCCGGCTTTCAGCATCTGCAGGTGTTGCAGCAGCAGACTGTGATCCATCGCGCTGGGGTGATCGTAGTTAGTTTTTACCCGCTCATCCATAGTCAGGTGACTTTGATCTTTGTAATACGCATCCTCGGGGATGACACCAATATTTTCGTCGCCCACCCGCTCGCGTACTTCGCGATAGAGGGTACTGGCAATAAGACTTTTTCCCGAAGCTGAGGCGCCGGCAATACCTACGATGACGCACTGATGCGACTTATCAGTCATAAATTAAAGACCTGGTTACGGATTGTCAGAGACAATGGAGAGGATGAATTCGCGCGTAATTATAAGGATTTCGGGGGGTTGATGCCAGTGAAATGGAGTGAAAAAGCTTTTCAGACTTTACCGTTATACGCCCCTGCAGATGAAGGTTAAACTGATGTTAATGAGACTGACTTCACGTTTTTAGTCATAAGGAATTCTGGTGTCCTGGCATATTTTGACCTACTTCGGCGACAGCATGTTGCTTATCCCTACCGCGGTGATTATGGCTCTGCTGATCACCTGGAAAAACAGCGACCGCCGTGCCGTCTGGTACTGGGCGCTGGTTTTCTGCACCGCTGGCGCTATTGTCAGCCTGTCTAAAATTGCTTTCCTGGGTTTCGGCATCGGCAGCGCCCGCTTCAACTTTACCGGCTTCAGCGGCCATAGCGCGATGTCCGCCACCCTGTGGCCGGTGATGCTGTGGCTGATCAGCGGACGCCTCTCCAGTTTCTGGCGGTTCGTGGCCATTGGTATTGGCTACCTGATCCCTTTGATGGTGGGTGTTTCCCGCCTGATCCTCAACTATCACTCCAAAAGCGAAGTGATTACCGGTCTGATCCTCGGCTTTACTCTTAGTACTGCATTCCTGGTCAGCCAGCGCCGTTCGGAGTTGAAAGGCTTCTCCACCGGCCAGCTGTGCGTAGCGTTGCTGGTGCCGATTGTACTGATGGGCCACGGCCGGATTGCCACCACCCAACAATTTCTGCAACGCCTTTCGGTGCAGATTGCCGGCATCGACCATGCCTGGACGCGCTCCGAACTGCTGAATCTGCGTCAGTAAGCCCGCGCTTCGCGGCAGAACAGGTCGTCAATCGTCCGAATACAGGGGTAAATTGAATTACCACAAGCATTCCGGGGTGGTTATGTTAGCATGCCAAAAATAACTTGGATCGAGCTGACATAACCGTTGCCCTGCTGGATTTGTGAATGACGACTGAGACCTTTTTAGCCCCCGATCACACCTCTTCTCCGTGGGCCAACGCGATGATGTTTGGCGTACTCTCTTTCGCCTTGACGCTGTTCCGTGTTGAGTTAATAAAAGTCAGCGGACAGATTTCTCCTTTGTGGTTTTCCACCGCCCTGATGACCATTCTGGTCTTCCGCCAGCCCAATAAATTACTCCCCCTGCAGCTGGCCTGCTGCTCCGCGCTTTACTGGACCGAAAAACTCCGCTGGACTCGCTGCTGAGCTGGAGCAAAATGTTTGTAGTGATGTTATGGACGCCCCTCCCTGAAGTAGCCAGTGCCATACTCTATTGACTGCAATTAATTCAGGAGTGAT